>NYXM01000127.1 GCA_002685655.1 Planctomycetaceae bacterium | reverse complement strand
TTGCTGCTCGACGCGGATGGATTTGTAATAGGTTTGATGATCCAACCTACCGCTGGCGTAGTTGTAACCCGACGAATTTCCGGCAGCGACGTTGAACGGCATGTTCAAGCAACGTGCAATCTCGTTCAGGATTTCCTTCTTAAACTCGGCGAACGACGTGCTCGGTTGTTTCGCGTCGAGCTGGCTCATCTTCCATCCGCCTGGCATGGTGATCAGCGTGCGTTTTTCGAGCTCGATCGGTTCGAAGGGTTCAGCTGAATCGGCCTCGCCGCCAGCGGGCGCGTCGGTGTAGAGAATGCCAGCGAAGTCGGCAGCCGTTTCGGCTGCGGCCAACACAGCCAGAGTGAATCGCCGCAATTGTGCGAATAGTGGGAGCGCCGGAGTGATATCGGGAATGCCACGAGCTTGTCCCGGTCGATCGCAGCGGAAGTAATGAATCACACCGTCCGCCGGATACGGGTCATACGCCAGGCTGTTGACGACAAAGCGGTCGCTGCCCGGATGTTCCTTGAGCACGTGATACGTCACCGGATTGCCGAAGGCGTCGAAAACAATTCCGTCGATGGCGTTAAGTTGATGGGGGGACAGATCCGGCGTGCAGACCTGTTCTGCTTCGACCAACCGCAAGTCAAGATTGATCGCGGAATGCGAACCTTCGTTGCTGGTCAGCATTGCAAACGCCTCACCGTCACTGGCGCGAGCCATGCGCATCGTGCGGAGCTTTTCGGGCAGTCCAACGCCTACTGACCACTTTGAAAACTCACGTTCCAAAATCCGGTTGGCTTCCGCGTCGGACGTGAGCATCTGGAGTCGCGGCCCGGTTCCCACGACATCGTTGGCTAGAGTAAGGACGATGCCCCGGGCATAGCTGTTGTTGGCCACTTCGTAGCGGGCTCGGTTGCGAAGCGTGCAGCGGACGTCGGGGCTGTTGGCGGCGTTTGCGCTCAAGCCATCCGCGTTGGCCCAGTGCCGCCGGTTATCCACCGTGGTCGCGGCAGCGTCGTAGCGCGCTCGCAACGTCCGACGGTGCTGAAATCTTGCGTCGCCGTTTTCGGACGATGGTCGAAGCACTTTGGCGAGCCAGTTCCACACGTTAGTCAATTCCCGGAGGTACGAGCTTGTTAAATCGCAACCCACGACTCTTCGACTTGGCGGCTTCTTTCGACGTGAGATACTTGTCCGCCTCGATCTGGTCGGTC
Source organism: Planctomycetaceae bacterium (assembly GCA_002685655.1). Next base: position 6,461 of record NYXM01000127.1, on the reverse strand, counting down.
AGCTTGTGCTGCTCGACACTCCCTGCGTCGCCAGCCGCCTTGGCCGGTCCTTCGGCGTTTTCGCGAATCTTGTCCTTGAGGTCGTCGGGCATGGCATGAATTCCTGGGACAGCGTCCGGCCGAGAGGCCATTCGGCGAAGAGTTCACGCACGCGTGCCGGACTGGCCGTCCCTTGGTTATGTATGCCGTTCAGAGATCGCCCTGCGCGCTGCCGGGAAAGATTTCCAAAAATCGTGCTACATCTAGCAATGGCATGTTTCAAACGAGTGAAACCTTTCCCAGATCAGCCACACCTTGTACCATTCTCATTCAGTCGATCGACATTGCTCACCGAAGGCTTACGATGGACGCCGAACTCTCCGCAATAAACAGCCGTGGCCACACATCGTTGGTCACAATTCACGGTTTTCGAGTCCAGTCCTATGGAGATCGCATCTCGCGCGGCTTCAGGAAAGGGCTCAAGCGACTGGCAGAGCGAGGCTTCAACGACCCAACTTGCGTGGTTGTGAAAACCCCAAGCGGAAACCGGAGTGGCATTACACACGCAGGCGGCAGGTACTTGCATTCAGAAAACACTTATACCGCCGAGGTGATGCAAGAGATGCGAGCGCAGGGTATGGAGCCGCCATCACCTCCATTCCTCGTCGCGCCGGGGGAATTCATCCTGTATCACGAATGGGGCCACCACGTTGACCGCACTTGGTCAGGGGACGATCAGGACGTTGGCTTTTCTTTTCGCTGGTTTTCCCGTTTCTACCAACTCTGCGTGCCGGTTTCACGCGTCAGTCACGCCGGCCGCGGCTTCTCGACGGACTTCGTCGACGCACGACCGATCGAGTCAGAACTAGACGCTGCAGACGGCATAGTACCGTGGCAGCACGCATCGTCGGAGCTGTTTGCCAATCTATTCGAAGACTGGATGCGCGGGGACAAGATGGTTGACTGGGACGAGTGCGAACCAGAGAGCCTGACCAGATCCGTACCAAGCGGCTATCCGTCTGCAAGGATCGCACTGCTTCCAGACGTGGGAGTTGAAACGGTTCGTGCTGAAACCTATCGCCTTTTCACCAGCGGCATTCGAAGACCAGTGGACCTTCCGCCTGTCCGACCTGGTCTGTTTGGTGACTACACCGACGAAATTGTTAGTCGTCTGCACACCGTCATCGCGATGGCGAGAGCTAAGCAGCGGTAATCTGCACAGCCCGTGTGCCTTAGTACCGTGTGCCGGACGCGGTGAGCTTAGAAGGAAAGTCTGTTGCTACCTACCCTTCATGTGTTCAGCAATCGTATCAATCATTTTCTTTGCGGGAACATCAGTCTTTGCCGACAAAATGCGATCCCGCATCGAGTCATCGACGGTGCGTTTGAAAGCTCTTCGAAACGATGGGGTAATGGCAAAAGGTGGAAGAGGGTAATGCGATAAGGGATTGACCTGCACTGCGTTGTACGGATACTCGGCCGAGTAGTACCTCTTGTCTTTACGATTGAGCTGGATCACGAAGTCCACATATTGCCAATAGATGTTACGTACACCATCATCTGTGAGTGTAAAACGCAATACCCAGTCATTTTCTCGTATGCGACCTTTTACCACACTCATCCACTCTTTCGGTTCGCGCTTGCCATACGCTGAAAGCGCCTCTTCTTTGACTGTCTTCGAGGTTCCTGAAACTTCGTCGTCAGTCCAGCCACACTTCCATACGGCACGTTCTGGTGACTTGTACCACTTGAGGTAGTCCATTGCCTGAACCCTCTTGCCTTTGGGAGCACGCCGTCGACTTGGTGTAGGCTTTCGGTCTAGAGCTCTCAGTTCACCTCGTCGAATCTTCCGCGGCTTAACGTAGTTCAATAGGCGTCGGATGCTTACAGTTCCCGGCGGCAGAAAGACGCCGGCTTCTTGGAGCCCATTTACGCCCATCGCGTTACTTGAAGCATTTGCAGAGCCAATTACACATCCTCTAATGCGACTCCAGTAGACCTTCATGTGAAGGCGGTCGGAGAACTGGACGTTTGCGCCGCGGGAGATTAAGTTCCGAATGGCATTGGCGTCAGTTCCGCCAGGGCTTGGGCTGCAGATGACACGAAGGCCGTCTGGATTTGGCAAATAGGACTCACTGTTGGCTCCCACATACGCAACTATCGCAACGCGTGAGTCAGACGTCGACGGGTGGCTGAATAGTTTCCTAATCGCCTTGTGTATGTCCGACGAAGTGTAGAGGATTTCAGACGACTTCATGGTTTTTACTCTCAGTTGGTGACGGATGTCACCGGGGTACAGCTGGTTGCCTCTTAAACCTCGTCACTTCGATGATAGTCTGCGAACGTTCGGAATTGCAGTCCTTGCTTGCGTCGCCTTGAGTTCCCGTAGCTGTGTCGCACATAAGCCTCACGTTTTCCGCTTTGGTTCTGCTGTTCTCGCCTGACCATTGAGCTAAGCCTTCACCGCCGTGCTTTCAAACGTCAAGACTTTCCGTCCGCAGTGGCGACACACTTTCCGCCGTCGAATGCGTCCGTCGCGAAGCGGCTCGGTGTGCGTGGTGTCGAAGTGCCGGCAACCGCACTGTGGGCAGCAGATTCCGAGTTCCGAGCGAGGAGACTTGGTTTGCTTCATCCGCGGCGCCTCCGCTGCAACTCGGCGAAACTGACTCGCTCACGGGCGGCCTGTGGTGCAACACTACCAGTCCCGGCAAGCACAGCGCCTTGGATGGAAGCGGCCACGCTGCAGCCGACGAGACAGTCAAACCAATGGTTGTCGCCCCGCTCGGGTCGCATCTTCCATTCGTCCACCGTGCGACCACGGCCTTCTGTCTTCACACGGTATTCGGCTGACAGGTGTTCGGCGAACAACCGATGCTGATCCGGGTTATCGCCATAGAGCGACAGGCATCCGCGATCGCCCATCGCGACCGCCAGGCGAGCATGAATAAACGTCTTCCAGTAGTTTGTGTCGTACACCACATGACGCACGGCCCGTTTGCCATGCACGTTCGGCATCCGCCAGTTGTGTCCAAGGCGATCGCCGGGCTTGCGTTTGTATTCCGAGAACGGTTGGCTGGACGCCCCGACGAAACGCCCGTGGCTGGGCATGATCACAGAAGCGTGTGCTGACTGTCGGCAGAACTGGTAGACGACGTCAGTTGACGAACCCCAGTTCGCGTCAATCAGACAACGCTCGATTCGCAACATCGCGCCGTCGTCGCGCTTCCATTCGCGGCTCAGATACTCGCCCGTCAGCTGCTCCAGGCCAGCGTAGATCGAACCTTCCAAGCCGCTGGCTTTCGTCGCCAGCGCGAGCGTATTGCGAGCATCACGCAGCGTGAAGTAAGGCCGCTTCTGGTCGGGGAATGCTCCGTAGTCCACAACGTAGCCCGTGAAGTCGTCCTCCCAGGCCGTCACGACAAAGAACAACAGGTTGGCCTGGACGTCGATGAACATCGTTACATGGTTGCAACCGATAGGAATGACTCGGCGTTGCAAGCGGTTCGTCTTGCCGGCGATCTGGTCAGGCATCAACTCATCGTCGGTTCCGGCGTCAGTCGGTAGCGGTTCGTTCTGGTACTCAGCGAAGAAAGCAGCTTCGTCCTGGAGCTTCAGATTCATGGCGTGTTGAATGGCGGAGGCCTCGTCATGATTGAATCGCTCCGCCCATGCAACCGAAGCACCGAGGTCCATGGATTCTCGATTGGTGACATAAAACTCTGTCGCCAGGCGAATGTCACCGTGCTGCCGTAGGCTCTCCGCCCGCAGCTCGCCGTAACGTTGCCACAACTTCTCGTCGGTGGGGAAGGCGTAGACCATCTTGGTCCTCTCCCCGTTCCATTCCGGGTGCTTGTCACGCGAGAGAATATTGTCAGCCATATCGCTGGGACGAATCACCGTACAAGGCATGATGCCGGAGATCTTCTTTCCTGGCCCCGCGAGACCGAGGATCGCACCCGCCAGGATGCTCTCGCGTGTGGCGCACTGCGATAGCGACCGCGCGGATTCGTCGGTCTGGGGGTCGTCAATGACCACCAGGGACGGCCGCACGGTATGCCCGTCTGCCCGCTTGTATTTCATGCCGCGAATCCGGCCAGTGATGCCGGCCACCTTAATGATCGCCCCGCTGGCGAGGCTTCCCGGCATCGTCGGCAGCACGATCTCGCGAGCGGTCCAACCGATGTGAGTCCGCTGACCTTTGTAAAGCTGGCCTTTGCAGCGGTTGGCAATCCCGTCCAGGCACTGAATCGGGAACACGACCTCGGGATAATCCTCAAGCAAGAGGTCGTTGCCATCAAGCTCCATTTTGATCGAATCAAGCATGTCCATGGCATGCCCTTCATCCGATCCTATCAGGCAGACGAACTCGCGATGGCCGTTGAGTACAGCCCAGATGCACGCGCACTCACAGATCGTGGTGTTGTGCGTGGGCACCATCTTTCGACCGGCCAGGTAAAGATGACTGGGCGAATCGACCTGGATACAACGGACCGGGACCGAGGGGACGGGATCGATGGCAGTGATGAACCGATATCTAGCCGGCGGCGCGCGGTCAGGAGCCGGTCGCAGACGACTGCGTTTGCGAATGAGCCGAAATATGGGGCGGTCCGCATACGCCCGGAAACTGAAGCGACGGTACGGGCCGAATCGTTTGCCGTCGAGATTGACCCACTTGGCCGCGCTGCCATATTTAATGCCTAGCGACGACAGCAGCTCGCCCATGTCGTCGCACAGCCTGCCCTCTCGCAGCGTCAGTTCACAGGCTCCCGAGTCGCTGATGGACCCATCCGTGTCCATAATGCCCTGCAGCAATGCCGATCTTTGCGATACACAGGCACGCAAATAAACTGCGGGGATGTGCTTGTTGTTGAGCAGGCCAAGGCTCCGCAGGCGACTCCGAAACGGCGCCAGGATTGTGGGGATCGCCCGCGTCGAAGTCATCACCCCGCAGGCAGCCTTTCCTGCATTGCCGCTCGGTTTCTCATCCAAAAATTCCCCGTCGTGTCGGATCAGCGATTGAAACTCCGCCATGTCATCCGCATGGTTGGTGATGGTCGAGGCGCCGCAAGCGCCGTTGCCCAACCAAACGCCCAGTGAATACGGCGGTATCGGCAGGTTTTCACACACTGTTTCGATGGGTGTCGCCAGCGGGATGCGGTAGCGATGCTCGATCCACCCGCGTTTCGTCGATAGGATGACGCGACCAGCCATTTCTGCTGTCCGCAGCGTCTTAGGGTTTCGACGAGCATATCGATCATCGATGGTCCATAGATGGTCCGCATCGCAGACGATGGACTCCCCGTCGCTGAACGTGACACGGTAGCACGGTCGATCAAGCTGCACTTCGGTTGCGAATACAACTGGGCATTGACGCCCACGCTCGTCGAAAAGTACATCGCCCACTTGCACGTCGCCCATCGTCGTCCACCCAGTCGGCGTCGGTAATGGCGTGTCGAGCGCCAGTGCCTTGCCGCTGCCTCGGGGCATGGCCATGGCGAACAGGCCGCCGCGTTGCACAGCCTGTTCGATCTTTTCAATGACCTTCAGATGATCAGGCGACCAAGGCAGGTGAAACGTGAGCGGGAAATACGATTCGCAGAAGAAGCGAAAGTCCGAGGCGGCGTGTTCCTTTCGCTCGGTATTCCCGACGTCGGGCAGCTCGCCAATGTCGCGACCGGCAATGGCTAGTGCAATGTTTCGGGCTCGAGCCCGCTCCTTCACCTTCTCATACGGATCGCCGTCAGGTTCCGGTCGTGGCGCATGACGAATCTCGACGAGCCATGCCACGTAGCGCAGCAAGTCGACATGCCGCCCGTCACCGATCCGCAAACCGGCGCGCGTGCGATGCCGGTGGAGCTGTCGCTCATTGATTACCTCGCCGAGCGGCGTGGAGTTCAACAGGCGGCACAGTTCGCCCGGCCGAAGTTTCCTCGGATCATTCGCCACGCCCCATCTCCTTGACCAGCCACGCGGCGTAATGGACCAGGTTGATCGTGCCGTCTGCATTCTGAGGTGCGCCGGCCTCCAGGTCGGCGGCGATCTGTTCGACGGGGACGCGCACCTTGGCAGCCGCCGAAAGCAACTTGGCGGCTTGCTCGGGAGGAAGCCGGTTCGGGTCTAGCGGAGTGCCTTCAGTGCTCATCACCAGTCCCCTTTCCGACGGCTTCGCGACTGACGCGACACGGCGCGCACTGTGGCGATTACGGGCGACGATCGCCTCATTACTTGCCCGCTTTGGAAACGCGACACGGCCCAAACTTGGGCCACCCGCGGCGGTCCCCAGAAACATGCTAAATCTCTGCGAAATGCTGCTTTTCCTGGCTTGAGGTTCTGCGGAACGCATGGCTCATGTGTGACTCGCGAAGCGAACGACGCCTCGCCCGACACCACGAACCACGCTAACGAAAGGACCTCACGATGAACGCCAACGAGATCGCCTTTGGAATCGAATTCGAGACCCCCTTGCCCACCGGTGACACGAC
>NYXM01000126.1 GCA_002685655.1 Planctomycetaceae bacterium | reverse complement strand
TCGCATCGCCCTGTCGGAATAGAAAAGCGTAAACAAAACCCGAACGATCGCCCAGCTCAAGCAATACTAACTTTGGCGCAGCCTAGGCTGGCCCCCGGCTGGGTGTAGCCATCGATAGTGACCGGATCGTTGATCGTCGGCAGTTGCGACAGCGGCTGAATGGTGTGCGGTCCGGCGCCCGGGATGTTGAAGTCGATTGTGTCCAAACCGGGAGTCGTATTCGCACAATCAATTGCCTCTCGAAACGAACCAAGTCCGCTATCGTTCGTGTTGAGCACCGTCACACTGCAATCGGCGAAGGAAACTGGGATCACGGCAAAATCGGCCTGCGGCTGGTCGAAGATAGCTCGAATGGGAAACCGGCGGGCGCCAGCCCCCTTGGGCGTGATCGTGAACTCGGAAACGCCTCCACCGGGATATGAACTAAGATCGATGTGGCTGCCTTGTGCATGGCTCGTTTCGCTACCCAGTACCGATAGGATGTATTGGCCCGTGAATCCGTCCGGCAGCACCAGCTCGGTAAACAGCGCGTCGTTGGCCATCCTAAATTCCCAGCGGGTCTCCGGCGGCAGCTCGAACCACTGACCACTGTCAGCACTGGCAAATGTGAATTCGGCGGGCGAGTCGACACTCAGCGCGGCCGGCGGCAGCGGGACCTGTTGCGTCGACCCCGCGATGTTGTTGATCGCCGCCGGGCTAACGCCGAACAGGCGGGCGGCGCTACCGCAGTCAACAGAAGAGGAATTGATCCAATTATTACGGGACAGTGGGGCGCCGGTCGTTCCCGATGAACCGGAAGTGCCACTAGTCCAGCTCCCGCAATGGGAACCGGTCGAGCTTCCAGTACCATTCGAACCTGTCCAGGCATCGGTAAATCCTATAAGCTCATGGCCAAACTCGTCGTATCTCACCGGCGCAAACATCGTGACGCCAAACAGATGCGCGTGATCGTGGGCCAGCAGTTCGCCGCGGGTGTTATACACCGGCCCATCGATCGTGATGCGGTCGCGAGCGTCTTGGGTGCTCGTGGACAACAACGCCTTCCAGACCAAGTCATACCCGTGCCAATCCGGAATCATCCCAGCATTAAACGCCGCGAAGGTCACAATCCAGTCCGCCGCTTCGAGGCTGCCGAAATCAGGGAAACTCGGTGGAACAACTGGATTGCTGGATGTCCCGTGAGTGGTCGACGTGACGAACAACGTATGAGACGGGACCACGACTCGATCGTCATCCAGCAGACTGACAATCGCCTGGCCATCGGCAATCGTGGCGCCGGAGGCAGTGAACAAGTTTACCAAGAAAGCCCGGTGCGGCTCTTCCACGGTGTCGCTGTTGATCGTAACGGCAAAGGTCTTGAGTGTCTCGCCGGGATCGAACACCAGTGTGGTGGAGGCGCTCTGGTAGTCCGCGCCCGCGATGGCCGTGCCATCTGCCGTGGCAACGTTGACCGTAACCGGCTGCGAAGCCGGGCCGAGCAAACGGACCGTCAGCACCGCCTGGCTGGTCCCGCTGTCACCTTCACTGACCGTGACATCGTCGATGACCAAGGCAATCGGCGACAGAAGGAAAGTATGAGAATCCGTGCCAATGGTAACCGGAACACTCGCGGGATCGGGTACACCACTTGCGTCCAGGTCAAAAGTAAACGAGCCGCCGACGATGAATTTCACTTCGTAGTTGGCCAGACCCGGCACGAGGATAACGTCGAGCGGTCCAGGGGTACCGGTCGTGACGTTGCTCACGTAATAGCTGCCGCCGTATCCGCCCGGGTCGATGTGTGTGGTGGCGGTGTTCATCTGCAATGTTGTGCCGGTTCCCGCGGCCGCGGCCGAGTTGTTACTGGCCACATTGCCGCTGCCGTCGACGTTGAAGGTAAACGAGGTCAGACCGCTCTTGATTACATAGTTGTCCAAACCCGGCACAAGCACCACGTCGCGCGGACCGACTGCTCCCGTGGTGACGAAGCCCACGTAGTAACTCCCGCCAAAGTCCGCGGGATCGATGTGCATGCTGGTGGTGTTGAATTGCAGCGTGCTTCCCGCGCCGACCGCCGCCAATGTGTTGTTACTGGTGACGTTGCCAGCGCCGTCGAGATCGAAGGTGAAGTTACTCGTACCGGCAATTTTCACATTATGAGTCCCGGGCGAGAGATCCACGTCGGTGGTCCCACTGACATTGGGAAGAGTTCCGACCTGATATTGGCCGTTATAGAGGCCGGGATTGAAGCTGACTACCGCCAACAGTCTGCGGTCTTCGAGTTGTTCGAAGAACGCTCGGCGGGGGGCTGGACCACGACGTCGGTTGCGCCGAACTCGGCGGCTGTGTGCTCGCTTGGCTTCGGTCTTGGCGGTTTGTCGTGAGCGTAATTGCAGCATGGCGAGGTGTCTCCGGTTCGAGGTTGTCTACTGAGTCGTCAAGGTGTGCTAGAACGCGTCGTGCGCGGGTCTCCGAGCCTGCACTTGTCGTGACCGAAGGTCTCACCACTCAGGCAAGACCTTCAGCCGGCGGTTTCGGCGACGTCAGAGATCTGCGCCGAGCGTGAAGAACGCGCCATGATGGTTTCCGTCTGGTACATTGCCTGAACGAGGTCCATTTCACTCCGATTCAACATGGCCGAAGTCGGCGTGCAATTTCGTGGCCGTATAGGACCCCGCAAACCGCCCACGCTTTCGACTCGAAAACTTCAAGAAGTTTTTTCGTAATGGCTCGCTATTCCAAAACGCGATGCCAGCGAACGATTTAGGTCATTGAGGAGGCGATAGGTTGTTTGTTGAATCAAGAGTTCTCTTGTACCGCCCTGTCGAAAGCGACGGGCGTTTGCGGGGTCCTAAAGGGCCGACGAATCGATCAGCGTCGCAGATTGTCGCCTTTCGCTCCGCGAAAGAGTGCGGTGAATGCGTCTTTTCGCGGAGCGAAAAGCGACAATGGCCAAATCCGGCAAGGACCGCCAAAGAGAGACCGACGTGCTCGGAGAACTGTTTGACCCGAAAGCCGAATTGCTCATCCACGAGCGTTGCCGTCCGCACTGGTCGCAGGCTGGTGCGATTGTCTTCATCACGTTTCGAACCCACGATTCCATTCCCCGTGCTGTCATTGAACGGTGGGAACGGGAAAAGCAAGATTGGCTTCATCGCCGCGGGCACCGCGGGCATTGGTCAAACGTCGTATCGACTCTGACTGCCGCCGAACAGCAGCAGTTTCAAGAAGAGTTCAACCGATGCCGCGAGGAGTTTCTTGACACGTGCCACGGTCGCTGCGTACTCCGGCGACCGGAACTGGCAAGTATCGTGGCCGAGTCCCTGTTACACTTTGACGGTTACCGCTATCGCATGGGCGACTTTGTCGTGATGCCAAATCACGTTCAACTGCTGGCGTCATTCGCAACGGCGGAAATGATGAAAGAGCAATGTGATTCCTGGCTGCATTACACAGCGGTTCACATCAATCGCCAACTTGGTGAGAAGGGGAAGTTCTGGCAGCAGGAAGCCTTCGACTATCTTGTTCGCAGCCCGGAGCAGTACGAGTACCTACGGCAGTACATAACTGACAATCCTAAAAAGGCCGGATTGAAGGCTGGGGAATACAACTACAGACGGCATGACGGATAGTCGCTTTTCGCTCCGCGAAAAGACGCACTTACGACGCGCCCTTTCGCGGAGCGAAAGGCGACACTCATTGATGCGCCGACACTAAGCAGCGAGGCCAAGAATGTGAATTCAGCTATGAACTCCGCGGGAACTGACCAATTGCTCAGACGCATCGCCGAAGGCGACGAGCGGGCTCTCGACCGGCTGCTGGGCGAGCAGCGCGACTACCTGCGACGGTTGCTCGAAGCACGGATGGAGCCCGGATTGCGACAGCGCGTGGATCCCTCGGACGTCATTCAGGAGGCGATGCTGGTGGCTAGCCGTAGAATTGACGACTACCTTGACCGTCGTCCGACCACCTTCCGACTTTGGCTCCGCCGCAAGACGCTGGAAAGGCTGATCGAAGCACGACGCAAGCATTTCGCGCAGAAGCGGACGATCGACCGAGAATCGCCGTTGACGGATGCCTCTTCACTGGCCATTGCTCGACACCTGCTGTCCGAGCGACCCAGCGCCGTGGTCATGCGGCAGGAATTGGGCGGCCAGGTTCGTGAAGCGATGCTGACCCTTTCGGAATCTGATCGCGAAATCCTGATTCTCCGAAATGCCGAGCACCTGACCAACTTCGAGGTCGCGCAACTGCTGGAGATCGACCCGAAGACCGCCAGCAAGCGCTATGGACGAGCAGTCCTCAGGCTCTCCGAGCAACTTTCCCAGATGGGAGTATCGAACTGATGATCGACACGACCACGCGAGCAAACGTCACACCATCGCAACGCCGGGCGGACGATTCGCTGGAGAGCCTGCTGGGCGAGGTTGCGGGAGATTATTTCGACCAAATGACAAACGGCCAGCGACCGGAGATCGAAGATTACGCCGAGCGTTATCCAGAAATCGCCGAACAGATTCGCCTCGCCTTTCCCGCTCTGCAAGTCGTGGGTGACTCGCGGGCGGGAACCGCGGGCCAGCGGACCGACATCGACCTCGCCGGCCGAACGACACTTGGCGACTTCCGCATTCTTCACGAGCTGGGACGCGGCGGAATGGGAGTGGTCTATGAAGCCGAACAACTCTCGATGGGCCGCAAAGTGGCGCTCAAAGTGCTACCGTTCGCGGCTTTGGCCCAGGAGAAGTCGCTACAGCGGTTCCGAAACGAAGTACGCGCGGCGGGAGCACTGAATCACCCGAGTATCGTCCCCATTCATTCAGTAGGCGAAGAGCGGGGCGTCCACTTTTTCGCCATGCAGCTGATCCGCGGCCAGACCATGGCCGACGTGATCGCGCAGCTCGCCCGATTGCAGACCGAAGGACAGGACCCGCACGGTAGCTCGATCAGCCAAGCACTGTCCGCTGCCGAGAGGCTGGATGTCGGCGGCAGTTCGAATGAACCGGCGCAGCCGTGGCGGTCGGGAGACCACCCCACAACGGGAGACGATGACAATGACGCATCGGCGCGTGTTTCGCAGAGGACCCCACGCGAAACGCGGCGGGAGGTGGGGCGGTCAGGAGACCACCCCACAACGGACGACGATGACGCATCGTCACGTGTCTCGCAGGAGACGCAACGCGAAACGCAAGCGCGTATCAGCACCGAGAGACACACCGATGATAGATCGGCGTTCTTCCGCTCTGCGGCGAGGCTGGGTGTCCAGGCAGCCGAGGCGCTTCAGCACGCTCACGATCAGGGAGTGCTGCACCGCGACATCAAGCCTGCCAATTTAATGCTGGATGCGGAAGGCCAACTTTACATCACCGATTTCGGTCTGGCTCGCATCGAAACGGATGTCGGCGTCACAATGACGGGCGATCTGGTCGGCACGTTGCGCTACATGAGCCCCGAACAGGCGCTGGCCGAGCGGGTCGTGATTGATCATCGCAGCGACATCTACTCGCTCGGCGTGACGCTGTACGAGCTACTCACGCTGCGGCCCCCGCTGGACGGCGCGAACCGCCAGGAATTGCTCAAACAGATTGCCTTCGAGGAACCGCTCAAACCGCGTCAGATCGATCGCTCGATTCCCCGTGAACTGGAGACGATCGTTCTCAAGGCGATCGAGAAGGACCCCGACGAGCGGTTCGCCACGGCTGCGGAACTGGCCGACGATCTGCGAGCGGTTCTCGAAGATCGCCCCATCAAAGCGCAACCGCCCACGTTGATCCAGCGCTCTGCGAAATGGTCACGGCGCCATAAGCCGCTGGTCTGGTCGGCCGGCGTGTCAACGGCGCTGCTGCTGCTGCTGACCGTGGTTGTGCTTTCAATCGCCGCTGTTCGCATCAACCGGGAACGTCAGATTGCCGAAGATGAGCGCAACCAGGCACAGCAAGCACGCGAAGAAGCGGAAGCGGCACGGGAGCGAGTCGAAACGACTCAGAAGTTCCTGGTCGACTCGTTCCGGAGTCCCGATCCCGCACGCGACGGACGCACAATCACCGTTACTGAAGTCCTGGATCGAGCGGTCCAGCAACTGGATTTCGATTTCCCCGACGAGCCAGAAGTCCGGGCTGGCCTGCTTCACACAATTGGACTGACTTTCGTCGGTTTGGGCCTACATGATCGAGCGATCGAGGTCCACCGCACCGCGTTTGAGCTGCGGCGGACCCAACTCGGTTTCGAGCATCCTGATACGCTCCGATCACTGTCTGACCTCGGAGCGGCGCACGCATACGCTGGTGACTACGATCAGGCGCTGCAGTTGTTGCACGAATCCCTTGACAAGCGACGGGACATTCTCGGCCCCGATCATCCCGACACGCTCAACGGCATGAACAAACTCGGCGTGGTCTACCTGTATGCCGGAAAGTTGGACTTGGCCCTTCCTCTGTTGGGGAAAACGCTGAAACTCGCGGAAGCGACGCTCGGACCCGACCACTCCCACACGCTGACGAGCATGAGCAACCTCGCCGGGGCATACAAAAGTGCCGGGGAGTTGGACTTGGCCCTGCCTCTGTTCGAGAGGGCGCTGAAGCTCAAGAGAATCAAGCTCGGCCCCGACCATCCCAGCACACTCATAACCATGAGCAACCTCGCCGGGGCATACAAAAGTGCCGGGAAGTTGGACTTAGCCCTGCCTCTATACGAGAGGACGCTGAAGCTCAGTAAGGCGAAGCTCGGCCCCGACCATCCCGCCACACTCGCAACCATGG
>NYXM01000125.1 GCA_002685655.1 Planctomycetaceae bacterium | reverse complement strand
CTGCCCTACTGCCGCCGCAAGCACCTAGAAACGGTAGCACTGATAGCGGCCCATTTCCCTGGATTCCACCGATTTAATACCGTTCCGGGAATCGCTGCCTCTCAGTCGGTTTCTATGTTCTTCAAGCTACCGGCCCGAAACTGACAATGCAAACGTTCGCTAAAATGCGAGTGACACCGTTGCGAACCGCTCAAGGAGCGGTTAAGTTCCGGTTCGACGGCCACTCGGTCGTTTCTCCTTAGTGAGCTTCAATTCCACTCGGAATAACGAGTGCGTTCACGAACCATCTCTGTGGAGCATTTGCGTGCCAATCCAATTCAACTGTCCCCTTTGCGATGCGTCGTTCCGAGTCAAGGACGAATTGGGGGGCAAACAGGCGAGCTGCAAGAAATGCGGTGGAAGTCTAATGATTCCGCTCGCTGAGTCTAAGTTGGAGATGGTAAAGGGAAAGGACGCAAAGCTGCAACTCACGAAGTCCTCACGGGCGGCAGTCGCCCAGCGACAGCAGGCGATCTTGGGCGCCTTTCACGGGAACATCAAACCCGTTCGTGTGTCATTTGCGTATCGGCTGAGTGCTTTACTGGTGATGTGCGTCATGCTTGTTTTGCCGATCATCTACCTGTGCTTCATCGCGCTGATCGGAGCCGGTGTCGTGTACCATTTCACACATCACACGGGGATGCTCACTGCGACGCGAGGTCGTGCAGCGATCTTCATGTTGATTGCATATGCCGCTCCGGCAGTCATTGGTGCGATTGCAATCGTCTTCATGATTAAACCTCTCTTCGCGCGACAGTCGCACGTCCGATCTTCCCGAGCCCTCACCCCATCCGGTGAACCACTGTTGTTTGCATTTATCGCACGCCTGGCTGAAGCGGTCGGTGCTCCCTGCCCAAAGCGGATCGAAGTTGATAGCGCCGTCAACGCCTCCGCGGGATTTCGCCGCGGTTGGTTGAGTTTCTTGATCGGCAACGACCTGACCCTCACGCTCGGAGTGCCCTTGATTGCAGGACTTTCGGCGCAGCAATTGGCAGGTGTTGTGGCGCACGAATTTGGCCACTTCAGCCAAGGCGCAGGAATGCGGCTGTCCTACGTGATTCTCAGCATCAGCCATTGGTTTACGCGGGTCGTCTATGAACGCGACGAGTGGGACGATTGGTTGGAGAACGTCGTAGCTGAAGTGGATTTCCGCATCGGCTGGATGTTCCTGTTGGCCCAGGGGTTTGTCTGGTTAGGGCGAGGTCTGCTGTGGATCTTGATGATGACAGGGCACGCCGTGTCAGGCGTGTTACTTCGGCAAATGGAGTTCGACGCCGACCGCCATGAAGCCCGTTTGGCTGGAAGCGACCTCTTTGAATCGACGTCTCGACGCATGGTCGAACTTGGTGCTGCAAATGAGAAATCCATGGGAGACATCCTTGGCCTAATCCATCAGGGCGTCTTGGGAGACAATCTGCCGCAACTGGTCATGCACAATATCTCAAGGATCCCCAGCAAGACAAAAAGCAAGCTACGCAAGGCGTTGGCATCTGAAACGACAGGGTTGTTTGACACCCATCCGAGCTTTGCCAGCCGGGTCAGCAATGCCCAGCAGGAGAATACACCGGGGGTCTTTCGAACCGATGCCCCCGCTTCCAGCCTCCTCCTGCACTTCGATGCACTCTGTCGCAATGTCACATGGGATCTCTACCGTGACATGTTTGGCGTACACATCGATCCAGCGCAAATGCAATTGATGAGCGAGGTCTTGAACTCCGGAAAGATCGACGCGTGAGCGCGTCGAGATCTGAGTCCACCGCCTGAATCCTCGTCAGGTAACCGCAGGTGCAGGTTTCAATTCGCGATGGGCAGATCTTCCGACCACGTGATTCCTACCCACCTCGATTCTCATGCGTCAGGCGACCATCCGTTACGTCCCACCAGTGGCACAAACGCAAACGCGCCCAAATCTTCGAACTGCAACTTGCCCTGTCGCCGCGTATACCGAACCAGCTGCTGGCGCGTCGGCGTCTTTCCAATCGGGATGATTATTCGCCCGCCTTCTCGTAGTTGCTCGCGATAGGCGACAGGCAAGGCAGCGGCTCCCGCTGTCACGACGATTGCATCGAACGGCGCGTAATCGGCCAGCCCTAGCGAACCGTCGCCAACGTGAACCTGCACGTTCGCATAACCGAACGCCTGCAACCGTTGTGAAGCGAGCTCGGCAAGTTCCGGGAGACGTTCAATCGAATGAACGGTTGCTCCCAACTGGGATAGGACGGCCGCCCCATAACCAGAACCGGTTCCAATTTCCAGAATTGTATCACTTTCTGAAAGTTGGGCCGCTTGTACCATGAACGCCACGGTAAACGGCTGCGAGATCGTTTGACCGCTTCCGATCGACTGGGCGCAATCGTCGTAAATCACATCATGCAGCTCAGTAGAAACAAACTCTTCACGCGGGGCGGATCGCATGGCGGCCAGAACTCGCGGATCGCAGATGCCACGTTTGCGCAATGTGATATCGACCAGGTGGTGTCTGCGCTGCGCGTAATCGATCGATCGGCGTTTCACAATGCAAGTACTTCACAAATCACGGGGCCGTGAACGAAACGACAACTTGGAACCAAATTGGCTTGCTCATTTCACTGCCGAATTCTCGTCTCGCCCCTTCTTCTGTCGCAACTCCTCAGCTAGACGGTCCGCGACGGCGCTCTGGCGAACAATATTCGTGTTCTCATTAGGATCGGTCGTGTGATCGTACAGCATCGCGGAAACAAGCTTATTCTTGGCGTCGGTGTATTCGGTGAATCGGAATGTATCCGTTCGAATGGTGTCACCGTTTCGAAAGCGACCGACTGCCGCCGTTTTCCAATCGGCTTGTGGATTCTTCATCAGAGTCGCGAAGCTCTGGCCCTGTAGATGTTCCGGCAACGGAAGCCCAGCCAATTCACAGAGTGATGGATACAGATCGATGGACTCGGTGAGCCCCGCTCTTCTTTGACCACCTGTGATGCCGGGAGCCTGCACGATCATGGGGATCCGCATCGACGTTTCATAGCAACTGTGTTTGCACCACAGAGTATGTTCGCCGAGATTCCAGCCGTGATCGCCCCAGAGTACGACAATGGTGTTGTCCGTCAATTCGAGTCGGTCGAGTTCATCGAGCAGCTTGCCGATCTGAGCATCGGTGTAGCTGACGCAAGCATAATAACCGTGGATCAAGTTGCGGGCGGTCTCGTCCGACACCGGCCCTTTTGCTGGGATTCCAGCATAAGCTCGAAGTTCACCCGACGAGTGGATCGACTCGCGCGGCGCCCCTTTGGGGACATGATAGTTTTTGGGAAGTTGGATCTCTTCGCGGTCGTACAAGTCCCAGTATCTTTGTGGTGCAATGAACGGCAAGTGCGGTTTGAAGAAACCAACGGCCAGGAAGAACGGCTGCTCCTGTGATTTGAGCTGCCCTAGATCCTTGATCGCCCGTTCCGCCAGGATACCATCGCCGTACGCGTTATCTGGCACATCCGCGGACTCCCATGCCGGCCCGCGTTTCCGCGTCCCTTTCTTCTGCTGTTTCTTGAGTAACGCACGGTTCTCGGCACGGTGATACGGTAATACACCTTTCGGTCGCCATGGGGGTTGGGACCAACCTGCGGCATTGTCTGCCGGGTGATGAAATACTTTTCCCAACGAACGCGTGTTGTAGCCGTTCTGTTTGAATTGGGTATTGAGTGTCGTGATCCCCGAGGCATCCTTCTCTGCCCACGTCAGGTAGCTGACGAACCGGCTCCGCGCAGGCCGGATGCCAGTCATCAGGCTTGCGCGCGACGCTCCACAGGTCGGCACCATGCAATAGGCCCGCTCGAACAGTACGCCTCGCCGCGCCAGCTTGTCGATATTGGGCGAGTGGATATGCTTCTTGCCGTAGCAGGCCAGTTCGGGCCTGAGATCATCCACGGCAATGAACAGTACGTTGGGACGCTCGGCCGCAAAGCCTGAAACGGTGTGGATGGAAACCAACAGAAACAGTATCACGCGGTACATGGTTGCTGGACGCCTATTGGATGATTGGGCCGTTGGTCTAGATTCGAGTATGTCAGGAGTTGATCGCACACACAACTTGTTGGCGAAGCGATATCATCATTCAACCGCACCGCACATCACCCAGATCGGCACACCACCCGTTTCGTAGACCGCAAGCTTGTTCAACTCACCAGTTTTTTGATCGATCCGATAAGCGATCATTGCCGCTGCCTGCTGACCCGCAACAAAAACAAAATTGCCCGTCGAGTCGATGCAGAACGACCTCGGGAAGTGAGCCGTGGGATAGTAGCCGATCAGTTTCATCTTGCCTGTTTCGGGATCGAGCGACACACCTGCAAGTGTATCCTTCGGCACTTCACCTTCTTTTCGCTTCGTCAGGTCACGATTCGACACGTACGCGAATCGTCCGTCCGGCGTGATCTTAATGTCGGCCGCTGCACTTGCGCCCGAATAGCTCGGAGGCAGTGTTGACAGCGTTTGCAGTTTGGTCAATGTTCCCTTCTGCGGATCGAAAGCCCACGCCGTAATTCCGCCGCCACGTTCGTTGGACGTGTAAGCCAGATTCAACTTCGGATGATGGGCGTAGTGGCGCGGCTGGTGATAAAGGTGACCCGCGTCTGGCCCGGCGACGAACGGCGGGTCGTTGGGGCTCAACTTGCCCGTCGCGTCATCCAGGCGGAATTGATACACCTTATTGGGTGCCGTGTGCGGGACGAACACGAATTTTCCAGATGGATCGACTTCGACACAATGCGCCGTCTTTTCAGTCACTTTGTGGTCGAGCAATTCGGCGGTGCAGATGCCGTCCTTGATCCGGTAGGTCGTGACATCGCCGGCCCCGTAATGCGCGGCCAGCAGGGTGCGACCGCTATTGTCCGCGCGGATGTACGGAGCGCGACTTCTAATGTGCGCCGTGGCCAGAATAGTCAGCGAACCATCCGCCGCGCGCTTCAACGTAACAACAGCTGCCTTGCCATGCTCCAACCCAGTGACTGCCGCGTAAACGAAATCGGAGCCCGGCGAAAACGCCATC
This sequence comes from Planctomycetaceae bacterium, assembly GCA_002685655.1. Next base: position 3,097 of record NYXM01000125.1, on the reverse strand, counting down.
GGTCCAGCATTGCCCGGTAAGTCGACACTGAACTTCTTCGTCAGCCGGCCAGTGGCTGGATTGACTTCGTACGCCACAATCGTCTTCTCTTGCGTCGAGGCCAGGTAGAGAAGTTGTCCGGCGGATGCCCGACCAACGGCGCAAGAGAACATTGCCAACAGAAGCGTGCTGAAGTAGATTCGTTTCATCGTCAAATTCCCTTGTCGGTTGAATGCCGTGTTGAAGTTCCCTGGCCGCGGTCACTCGCCAGACCCCACCGAGCCAATATACTCCAGCAAGTCCGCCGCCTCCTGCGCCGTCAGATCACTGAGAATCTGATCGGGCATCAGAGACTTTGGACTCTTCTGCAGCGCATCAATCTCCGCTCGTGGAACCCGGATCGTCATACGTTCGGCCGTCTTGAGTACGATCGCGTCGTCAGTTCTTTCAAGGATCAAACCCGTAATGACTTTGCCGCCTGCTGTGACCACGGAATAGGCAGCTAGCGGTTCGTCGATCTTCGATGATGGCTTGAGGATGTGCTGCAGCATCTCTCCACGGATTTTGTACTTCTTGTTGATGTCCTGCAGCGTACTTCCAAGCGATTTATCCGTGTCGCGTACATCGTGGCAGGCTTTGCAACGAGCCCCGTCGCTGAAGAAAATCAACTGACCACGCGCTGCGTTGCCTGTCCGGCTCAAGATGACTTCAGGGTCGATATTCGGGCCGAGGCGGGCACGACGTTTCGCTTCGGGAACAAATGTCTCAAACAAACCGCGTACATTGGTGTTCGTTACCGCGTTGCCAATTGCCACTGCGGCGCGAGCATCTTCGATCGGCAATGAACCACCGTGCATTTTGGCAAGTAGCGCCAGCGATCCTTCCGTCGATTGGACCAACACCTCGATCGCTGCATCTCGTTCCCCGCGTTTGGCCACAGCTGAACGCGCCAACGTCGCCAGTGCCTTTGCTTCGGCTGAGTCTGCCGCAATCGGAGGTGAAGCGCTTTCGCTCGGCTGGTCGGACAGCGAACGAATCCACTGCGAGACTAAGGCCATCCCTGCACTGTCGACAACCTGGGAACCTATGTAAGGCATCCGTCCGTAACCGAGCTTCGAGATGCGGTACATCAGGACCGATCGGTAGGGGTCGCCTGGCACAATCAGCTTGGCATTCCGCATCCCGAACGTGCCGATCCCCGTGCTCTTGTTCGTGTTTAGCTTGTTGAACGGCAGTTCGCGATTGAGATAGAACGAAACAATCGCGTTGCCGCCGGGGTGGTGACACATGCCGCAGTTTATATGCAAATACGAACGCGCGCGGTCGTTCAAATCTTGCGCTACGTCGTGCGGGTCGACAAGTTTCTGGCTGGCGGACACGGTCGGTGCAGTGGCCACGACTTTCTGTGCGTGCAAAGAGGCGAGTTGCGTCTCCAACTGACTCGGCACAAAGCCAAGTACAAAACTGGAGCCTGCGTTGTGACACAGCTTGCATTCGTTGGTCGCGCTGGCGCGCCAAGTGCGTTCGAGCTTCTGGCCGCCATCTTGAGCCACCTCAAGCGCGCGGTTGGCGCCAATTGAATCGACGAGCCTGGCGTCTTTTCCGTCGTCGTCCCACAAGTAACTGTACGGTTTCCAGACTCCGTTCTCAAAGTGCAGCAATTGCGTTTCCAGACGGATTGGTCGGGCATCACCGCCCTGCGGAAGATCCAAATGTTTGACAAAGACGGTCCCTTCTGGATAGCCTGCGGTTTTCATCGTTCCAGATGCAAGAGCGACCTGCGCGTCGCCGGGAATTGCCACCCAGCGCCGCGCTTTGGCCCCGTCCATCCAACGATCGACGGTCACCCAGTACGGCACGACGCCGGCCGCCGGATGAAGATCGTCGACCGATGCGAAGAGGCCCGTCTCGCTCAGCCGACGTGGAAAGTCAGCCGACGTGTCGGCCAGGCCGGAAGGAGCCAGTTCATATATTTGTCCGGTGAAGTCGTGATCGAGTACATACAACTCGCCCTGGCTGCCTTCGGTGAAACTCGTAATGCGTTGGTCCGTGTCCACGAGCGTTCGATGCGTATAGGAAAGGCCGTCGCCGGTGTGCTCATTCTGAGGGCGAACAGCCCAGATCGTTCCCGTAAGGTAGTCGCCATAGATGAACGAGCCGTCGAGATCGGGTAACTTACTTCCACGATAGACGGGGCCGCCTATGACCGAATTGGCCTCCGAATGCGAATGGTCCTTGATCGGCGGGATGATCGGCGTTGGTCCAACCTCGACCTCACTACGCAGAACGGCACGGGCTTCCATTACCGGCCATCCGCAGTTGCCACCCGGCACGATCCGATGCACCATCTCCCATGTTTCCCAACCGTTGTCAGCGGCGAACACGTTTCCAGTGACGGCATCGACACCAATTTTCCACGGGTTGCGCAGGCCGTACGCCCAGATCTCTGGACGGGCGCCGTCGATGTCGACAAACGGGTTGTCTTTCGGTACGCCGTACGCGCGATCGGCTTCGGTCCGGTCGACATCGATCCGCAGCACAGCACCGAGCAGATCAGACACGTCCTGGCCGGTGGTCAAACCATCAGGAGGATTTGGCCCGGAACCGTCGCCTGTGGAAATGTAGAGATACCCATTCTTGGCAAACTCGAGGCAGCCACCGTTGTGACCTCCGTTTGGCCAGGTGATGATGACCTGCTCGCTGTCCGCCGCAATCGTGGGGCGCGTTGTGCGGGTCATCGTGAAACGCGAAACGCGCGTGTGGCCACCGTTGCCGGGATGCACGTAACAGAGAAAGAGCTGCCGGTTCTCGAGGAACCTTGGATGGAAGTCGGCATCGAACAGACTGACCTGGCCTCCTGAGACTTTGGCCAAGTCAATCGCCAGGTCAGCCTGTTTCACATCCGCCTGCTTGGCCAAGCTAAACACTTTGCCGCCGATTTCGGTCACGAGCAAACGGTTGCCGTGGGGAATCTCTTCGATGCACGTCGGATTCTCGAAGCGAACGCCAGGAAACGCCAAGACGATCTTGTAGGGGGCGGGCGGGTACGGAGCGCCTTTGATCTGTGAAGTCGTCCACGGTTTGCGTGGTTCATCCGCAGCTGCGAAGTGGACGGCCG
>NYXM01000124.1 GCA_002685655.1 Planctomycetaceae bacterium | reverse complement strand
TTGGAGACAATGGCTCGTATCGCCCGTTCCGTGGCCCAGGCCACTTCCTTATTCAGGGCACTCAAGACACTTTCCGTGGCATGGCTAATCTGCAGGTTTGCCTGCAATCTCTGACGGCCGGCATCGACGAGGTTGGTCTCGATCATGTCACCGATGCTCTCTATGTAATTGGCGGTTGCCAAGTAATCGCGAAGTTGCTCGGTCTGACGATCGGAGAGATTCTCCTTCGAGAGTCTCCCGAGATAGGTGACAATGGCTCCGTGCAACGAGTCCACATTGTTATCCAAATCCTCAAGAGCGTCTATCTCTTCCTTCGATCCCCGGATCCCGGTCTCTAGAGCCCCTCGCATCATGTGCAACGCAGCCGCCCCAAGCCGCCCCAACTCCATGCGGACAATGTCCATCGCCAGAGCCGGCGTCTGGAGCAAGATCGGATCTAGGTACTTTGGCCGCGCAACTTCGACTTCAACAGCGGCGCGTTCAGGCACGATGCGTTGTACGAGCCAAGCCAGAGGTGTCGTAAAGAAGATAAACAGGACGGTATTCGCGATGTTAAACACGGTGTGCGCGTTGGCGATCTGTCGCGGCGTTTCGGCGGCGAGCCTCGCACTGCCAAGTAGGTCCGGATTCGAAGGCGAAAGCCAACTGACGAAGGCTCCAAGCTGTGGAATGAAGGCAAACCAGATCGCCACGCCCGCTACGTTAAACAAGACATGAACAACGGCTGCACGTACGGCCTCTCGTGGCTTTCCGAGCGATGCTAGGGCAGCGGTGATACAAGTGCCGATGTTGGCACCGAAGATTAGTGCGATGCCGGCATCAAGGGAAATGAAACCTTGGCCGGCCAGCGTGATGACCAAACCCGTCGTGGCGGATGAGCTTTGGACCAGTGCCGTAAAGGCAGCGGCCAACAGGATCGCCGTCAACGGGTTGTCCATTTGTTGCATCATCTCCATGAAGGGCGGATACGTCCGCAACGGTTTCGTCCCGTCGCTCATCAAGTACATTCCGAAAAAGATCAGCCCCAAACCCATGATCATGTGCCCGTAATGGCGTACCTTCTCGTTTTTCGACGAGAACAGCATGAAGAAGCCGACTGCCACGAATACGAGCGAGTAATGGGTCACTTTGAATGCGACCAACTGCGCTGTTATCGTCGTTCCAATGTTCGCGCCCATGATGACGCCAATCGACTGAGTCAGTGACATCAACCCGGCAGAGATGAACCCGACGACCAGCACCGTCGTCACGGAAGAGGATTGGACAATCGCTGTCACAAACGCCCCCGCAAGAGCGCCGGTGAATCGATTCGTCGTCAGCTTGGCAAGGATCTTTCTCATTCCGTCGCCCGCGATGAGTTTCAACGCGTCGGACATCTGATCCAGTCCGAACAGGAACAGTGCCAGCCCGCCGAGCAGTCCCATCAGAATCGAGCCGACCTGCAAGGAGTCGGCAGTAACCTCGGCAAACAGCACGGTGACAAACCTCCAATACGAGCTTAAGGGTGTGCTTACGATCTGGTAACCATCTCTTAGCGTCTGGAAGGGTACAGTTCAATTCCGTGGCCGAAACCGTGCTCACACGGTTTTCCTCGCCGCACTGCTATCGCCAAGTACTTCTTCGAACACCTCACGCAGTCGATCCCGTCGTTCGGCGGACCACCACGCCGCGAAACTACGGCAAGATTCCTTCAGTTGATCTTGCTCACTCTTCAACATCTCAACCAAGTACTTGGCTCGTTCTTCGTCATCGTTTTCCTCGATCCAGTGGCCGATACGGATTAACGGCGACACATGATCGTTGACCCTCCCGAGTTGGTCTTGTAACGTCTCCAATGGTGGATAGGCCTTGTTCCGAAGCTGCGAACAGAAAGCCGCCGACAACAGTTCCATCGCGTAACGCAGGTTCTTCCCCATGATGCGAAACTGGTGCAGTCTCTCGGTGTCCGTCAAGTCGCCTTCCGCCATTTCGAAGAACTCGTCGAGGATTGGCCGAAGATGTCCTTTCGCCCAAGCACGGTACGTCGGTTTCGACTTCCGATGCTTATCTCGAAGCCGGACTCGCTTCAGTAGCTTCTCCACGCGGCGGCCAAAACGTCCTTTCCTCTTGGTCATCCGCTCGTAGATTCGGAGCACTTCCTGCTGTGCCTCAACGCGATGCTCGACGACACGTTTCAACAACCCATCCGTGTCAGGCGTCTTGTCCTCTGCCAACCGCTCGGCAAAAACGTCATCATCGCGGGCGTCATTGGTTGCCTTACGAATCCGCATAAGTTGTTTTTGGATCCAAGCGACCCGCCATTCCGGCATCAGTTCGCGATACATCTCGATGGCCGCATCGGCGCGGCGTGACCAAACTCTCAACTGGTGGACGTATTCGTCGTCGTCTTCGTACTTTATCGCGGCCTTTGCCAAGTACTGCTGAACCATCTCCAGACGAGTCTTCAGGGTACGAACCGCGACCTCTGTCACGGGCTCGTCACCCTTTGCGTTGATCCACTTTGCTGCGTGCGCCACGAAATCTGCCTTCTTGGTTCGGCTGTTGGGTCTGGCTATCACATTGTTTAAAGCAATCTGCATACCAATCGTTTTCGTGTTCGCCAAGCATCAACAAACAGAATTCGTTCGCGGACAGGCCCTTTTCGCGGGGTGCACTGGTGCGCGCATTGCGCGCGGATAGGCGCGATGCGGGCAAGGGTGATAAAGTCCGCGATGCCAACTGGCTCAGAACCTCCATTATCTGTTTGACCAATAACTGGGAAGAGTCCACCGCGCGGGCCATACCAACAGATCGCGAGAATTCACTGGGAATCTGCTGCGCTTGGCGTAGTTTTTGCTTATTGGCGAGGACGAAGACACGGAATTCAGTCCACCGTCTGTATTCGTGAGAAGATGTCGAGACGGACGTGTCGCAAGGAGGCCGTACGGATCAGTTCACATGCGGCTCAAGCGGCTGGGAAGAGAGATAAGGGTATCGTCGTCGGCCCAATATACCATCCCATTTGACTCGCCTCGAGCAAGTGCGCCATTGTTTTCCGCGTGGGCGTCATCGAACATACTGTTGGGTGGTGTCTTCCCGGTCCAGCCTTCGCCCCCAGCAAACGGTCTTCCCTGGTAGATATGACAGACACAAACAAGCCATTGTTCGACGCGGGATTGCTCTCGCGCAACGAACCCGGAAGACGGTCGCTGCGGTGGAGGCGGCTGGCGACTTGTGGCCTTGTGCTGCTTGTCTTCGCAACGCCGATCATCCGAGGGGCATTCGGCCAGCGCGGTGCGCTCGCTGAAACCGCAGGCACAGCTGAATCCTCCATGGCCCAAGATTCGAAAACACCGGTGTCGGAGGGTGCCAGTGCCGGCAAGGCGGCTCCGGTTCCCAAAGCGGATCCCCCCATGTCTCAACGGCAATCTTCCAGCACCGCAGGCCGCGGGCTGACGATCAAACTGATCCCAGATCAGAAGGCGTTTCTCGGTTCGCCAGACACTTTGATCAACCTAAAGGATGTCTTCTCCGAAACCCAGATTGGCCAAACCGGCGAACCTCTGATCATGGAAGTGCTCCGCACCAAAAAGGACGTGGCGGAGGCTGTGCTTGACGGCGAAGTCCTCCGACTGAAATGGGGCTCTAGAACTGCCAAGAAACGCGAGATCCTCGTCCGCGCCACGAATCAGGTCGGTGCATACATTGACACGAAGTTCTATGTCGAACTCTGGGAGCCGGACTACTGGAAGCTCGTTCTGACGGTCGTGGGCGGATTGGGAATCTTCCTGCTCGGGATGAAGAACCTTTCTGAGGGCTTGCAGGCCGTCGCCGGAAACGGACTGCGACGAATGATCAGCATTGTGACAGACAATCGCCTCATGGCCGCGGGGGTCGGCGTGCTGGTGACGATGCTTGTTCAATCGAGTTCGATCACAACCGTTATGGTGGTCGGTTTTGTCAACAGCGGTTTCATGACGCTGACCCAGGCGGTCGGCGTGATCATGGGAGCGAACATCGGCACGACGATCACCGGCTGGATCCTCGTATTGAAGATCGGCAAATACGGATTGCCGATCGCAGGTGCTGCAGCCTTCTTCTATCTGTTCGCAAGGCGAGATCGGTTGCGCTACACAGCCTTGGCAGTCATGGGTCTGGGAATGGTATTCCTAGGCTTGGAACTCATGAAAGACGGGTTCGGAATCATCAAGGAGTTGCCGGAATTCGAGGCATGATTCCAGGCATTTGATGCTGCTTCGTATCTCGGTGTGGTGAAGTGTGCCTTGGTGGGGTGTGTGTTGACATTCATTGTCCAATCTTCTTCCGCGACTTTGGGCATCACGATCGGCTTGGCGCAGATTGGCGTCATCCAGTTTGAGACGGCTGCCGCTTTGGTGATGGGTGAGAATATTGGGACAACGATCACGGCATGGCTGGCATCGTTCGGGTCGAATACCAACGCCAAGCGAGCCGCCTATTTTCATGTCGTGTTTAACTTGGTCGGCGTTGCGTGGATCACTGCTGTGTTCCCAGCATACTTGATGCTCGTCCGCCGCTTTGTCGTGGGGGACTACAGCGCCGACATGTCGTTGGAACATATATCTGCTGCTGAGATCACAACCGCAATCGCGGCGGCCCATACCGGCTTTAACGTGACAAACACGATCGTGTTCTTGCCGCTGGCAGGGCTATTGGCCTCGCTTCTGCAGCGAGTCATTCCAGACCGAGACCCGACAGTGGAAGAAGAAGAGCATCTTACCAACTTGGATATCCGCATGCTGGAATCGCCCGTCGTGGCAGTTGAGCAGTCACGCGTCGAGGTGCTGCGAATGGCGGATGCTTGCAAGAACATGATGGTTTGGTTGAAACAGCTTCTCATGTCCGAAACGCCCGACGAGGGGCTAACGACAAAGATCTTGGACATGGAGCAGGAGCAAGACACGATGCAACATGAGATCGTGACATTCATGTCCAATTTGCTTGTTGGCAATGTTCCGCACGGTGTCGTCGATGAAGCGCGGCGCCAGTTGCGAATGGCCGATGAATACGAGTCGGTGAGCGATTGCATTGCGAGCGTTCTGAAGGCAAATCGGCATCTTCACCGTCACGGCGCGCGGCTGCCGGACGATCAGAAGACCGAACTTCTCGAATTGCATGACATGGTGGCCAATTACCTGGAATTGGTGAGCCGATGCTATGAGCAGTGGCGACGAGAGGAGTTAGCCAGCGAGACAATTGCCCATGGTGACGCAATTACAAAGCATGCAAAATCGTTGGGCAAACAACTTCTTGCCAAAGTGCCCGAGGAGCAACTCGAGCCGCGAGCCAGCCTCGCCTATAATCGAGCGGTAGCGGCCTATCGCCGCATCCGCGATCATCTGGTGAATATCGCGGAAGCACTGGCTGGTGAGAAGTAACTTCCATTCCCAACGTGGACAACACGCGCCCGTCGGGTCCTAACGTTCTCCTCGCTGTAATCGCCTGACCTCTTTCCTGAGGCTTTCGCTCGCAGTAACCGACACGTGCGCCGGCGTGCTGTCATCCACCGCTTGCGGTCCCGCCGGTGCCACCTTCTATCAGCGCCAGTTTCGGAAATTCGGCGCCGAGGACGTCTACTGCTTTGGTACCGAACCAGTCTTCGAGCACCGCCTGGTACAGCGAGCGGAAGTCAGTGCTGAAGTTGAGGTCGCCGTCGCCCAGTTCGCTCAGGGACGGGTGCTCGCCGTGGAAACCGGGCTTGAGCTTGTTGCCGAAGAGAAACATGGGCGCAGCTGCACCGTGGTCGGTTCCGTGACTGCCGTTTTCATTCACTCGGCGGCCGAATTCACTGTAGGACATCATCATGACATCGTTTGCGCGGCCCAGTTCCTTGACGTCGTGCAGAAACTGCGAAACCCCGCGGTTGAGTTGAGCAAGTAGTTCGGCGTGTTGGCCTGGCTGATTGGCGTGCGTGTCGAAACCGTCCAGTGAAACATGGATGACCCGCGTCCCCAAATCAGCCGCAATGACTTGGGCCGCCATTCGTAATTGCCGGCCCAACGGGCCTTCGTATTCGCCCTTGGGTTGGAATCGTTCAGCCGCCGTGCGAAGTTCCTTCGCCCCAATGTAGGTGTTGCGCGCCTGCCGTTTTAAGAAGTCGACGGCGGAGTCGCCGCCCTGTGATGGGCCGGAGGGTGAGCTGAGCTTTTCGATCAGTCGGCGTTTGAGACCGACGTCAAATTCTCCTTCGACGAACACGCCGTAGCTCTCCAATTCCCCAACCGCGGGGATATTGGCATTGCCGGCCAGCAAAGAACGCGGCAGCCGTTCTGAAAAAGCGATACCGGTGAGCTTTCCTTTGTCCTGTGCAGCGGTGCCGTCAAGGAACCGCCCCAACCAGCCGTGTTTTGCTGTGGCTACGTCTGGTTGTGCAGTCTGCCAGATTTCCATCGAGCGGAAGTGCGAACGGTTTGGGCTGGGATAGCCAACGCCGTGAACGATTGCGGCCTGGCCCTCCTTGAACAGCTCGGCAAGTTCTCCCAGTGTTGGATGCAGCGCGAATTGGTCACTCAGGCGGTGAGTTTCTTCGCGAATCGCCAGCTCCGGACGGGCCCGATGGTAGGCGGGATTGTCGAAAGGAATCACGGTGTTCAGGCCGTCGTTTCCGCCGGTCAGTTCAACGAGAACGAGAATTCGGTCTTGATGTCTGACCTCGGCAGCCGCAGCCGAGGCGAACAGTTCCGGGACCATGTTGCTGCCTAGAGCAACCAACGAAAGCCCGGCCGCGTTTCGCGAAAGGAATTGGCGTCGCGTAATACTCATGATCCGTCTCCGAATCCCTTGATGATTGGGGCATTCTTGAACTTAACAGTGTTCGATCTTCAATTGTCGTCTTTCGCTCCACGAAAGCACGTTCCTTTCGCGGAGCGAAAGGCAACTATCGGACAGCAATGCCTCGAACGATCCTTAACACACATGGTACTCGGGCAGCGTGAGGATCAACCGGATCAGGCCGCGCGACTTCTGCATACGGAACTCCGGCTCGTGTCGGAACAGCTCGGGGTTCTCGTCGTCGTCGGTGCGGAACATGAACCTGATCAGCTCCCGCCGTTTCGTATCGCTGACGCGTCCTTGCACCAGCCGTTCTACATAGTGGTTGACATAGTGTGCGGGGTCAGGCTCATGGAACGGCACGTGCGACTCCAACGGCAATTGCGGGCCGTATCGCTCTTCGCCGGGCGCGTGAGAGAGAATCTCCGCAAAACGGCCTCGAGCCAGCCAGGCGTTGGACGATATCCAGTCCCGTTCCCCGTCCCAACCTTTCACGCTTGGAGGTGCAAAGAGTTCCTGTCCCATGCCCGCCATCAATTCCGCTAGCTCCTGTCCTGGAAAAACTGCGTCCAGGTCCCGCACAGCCCCGACGACGAACTCCACCGGACTCTTGATCTTCGAGTACAGCGTCTGATCCGAGTAAAACGTCTTGGATAGAAACAGCGTGCGCAGGAACCACTTGGTCTCCAGGTTGCAGTCGACGAGCAGCTGCGTTGCCTCGTCGACTAACTCGTTGTCAGGTTGGGGCATGACGAAGAACTTCAGCAACTTGGTAGCCAAGAACCGCTTGGCCTGCGGTTGTTGCAGCACAATGTCCACTACGTCGTCACCATTGAAATTGCCCCGTTGGCCGAGGATTTCCTTCGAGCCAAAATCGTGGGCTTCACGGTTGAAGACAAATCGGAATTCGTCCTGATGCCATCCGGTAAATGCCCGAGCCGCCTCTCGCACGTCGTGCTCGGTGTAGTGCCCTTCGCCCAGTGTGAATAACTCCATCAACTCGCGGGCAAAGTTTTCGTTGGGGTGCCTCTTATGGTTCTGCTGATTGTCCAACCAGAGAATCATGGCGGGATTGCGACTGACGGCGAGCACCAGATCGCGAAAATCGCCCAACGCTTCCCGACGTAGCGTCTCGTTCTGCTGATGCATGAGACGCATGTTCTCGACCTTCCGGAAGCTGGTCGCAAAGTGTCCGTGCCAGAAGAGGGTCATCTTCTCACGCAGCGGGAATGGCTCTCGCTGCATACGGAACAACCACCAAGCCTGCATGTTGGGCGGGTGCTGGAAGGCGATCAGCCCTTGGCGGACCGTCTCGAACAATTCGTCGTACTCGGCGTCACGCTCCGACTCGACCCGCAGAAAACGGTCGACGGCGCCCACGGGCCCCAGTTCGAGGACTTCTTGAATTTCACGTCGCGGTGCACCGAAGCCTGCTCGGCGACACAGATGAGCAGCTTTGGTTTCGTTCCAAGGTTCGTCAAGTGAGGGCTGATACGGGGCCAGAAGATTCAGCTTCATCGCGCTTTCTCCTGTGAATCACAATCCGAGTCCGCGGTCGCAAGAGCACGCCCAACGCGACAGTATACCAGTCAATCGACTGTGGCTGCAAAACAGGTGGCGGTGTGGTAGTGGGTCAGTTTGACCCAACCGCATTGCAGGAAGGGGGCGGGAGTCTTTTTCGGCCAAAGCTCGCCCAAAAAACTCGTGCGCTGTCATCCGAAAAGAACTCCCGGCTTCCACGATCGTTCCCATTTTGGGGACTTGACAGGCAGACAGTTTAATAGTTAACTAATTGATGATGGCCATAGACCGTGGCTTTGGCCTGCCCCGCAAAGCGGGGTGTTTACATGAAACAACACGTTGTGGGCCGGTCTCCCGACCGGCCCACCTTCGGCGGGAAGGTGAATCGGCGAGTCGTGATTACCATCGTGGCACGGTCGGGAGACCGTGCCACAACACGTGACCGTGCCACAACAGTTGGTGCGCAAACTGATG
>NYXM01000123.1 GCA_002685655.1 Planctomycetaceae bacterium | reverse complement strand
GCTCGTCAGACTGCTGACCAACCGCCCCGGCAGGGCCACCCTGAGACGAACCAGCTCAACCAGACAGGCCGCCTGAACTACAATTCCTGACATGCACCCGCGGAGGATTCTGGTCGCCGGATTAATGAGAATCCGGGTGGTTTCGGCCCATTCCACAAGCGTCACGACATTCGTCACGCGTGATTCCTGTCGCATTCTCTTCGCACAGCGTCTGCGATCACGAGTCCAGGGCGATTGGCTGCCCGGATCGATCGCGGCAATCCAATTCGAGGTGTTCTGGATACAGGTCCTCGCTGCCAAGAATCTGAATGGTCATTCCACCTTCTTCTTCCAGCAATGTGATTTCTTTCCGTTTACGGTTATTCAGATAGGACGCGACTGCGTCGCTGACCCGAACCGTCACGCGGGCAACGTTTGGCTGTTGACCAGCCAGCATCAGCATCCGCACGACCTCGATTGACATGCTCTCGGACGTTTTGACAACTGCTCGCCCGCAGCAACACGGGCAGTCCGTGTACACGCTTCGTTTGAGGCTGGGACGGATCCGCTGACGCGTCATCTCGACGAGGCCGAAGGGACTAGTGCGGAGGATTTTGGTTCGCGCTCGATCTCGCTTCATCGAATCACGTAGGGCTCGCTCCAATCCGCGACGGTGCTTTTCCCTACGCATGTCAATGAAGTCATTGACAATCACTCCGCCTAGATCGCGCAACCGCAATTGTCTGGCAATCTCTTTGGCGGCCGCCATATTCATACGAAACGCTGTCTCTTCCGCCGAATTGTCCACGCGGAAGTTGCCGCTATTCACATCGATCGCGACGAGTGCTTCGGTCTGGTCGATCACAATGGACCCGCCGGCCGGCAGCGGCACTTCGCGTTTATAGATCCGAGCGATTTCCGTTTCTAACTTATATCGATGGAAAAGGGGTTCTTTCCCTTCGTACAGATGCAATCGTCCGACGTGGCGTGGCATCACCAGCTGCAAAAACTCCTTAGCCCGGTTGTAGGCATCCTCTTGATCAACGTAGATCGCATCGACATCGGTGGTGAAGATATCGCGGATAGTCCGGATGATCATGTCGCTTTCTTCATAGATATCCACGGGTGCCGACGTCTTCTTTACACGTCGAACAAGGACTTTCCAAAGGCGCAAGAGGTACGCCATGTCGCGTGAGAGTTCCTTTTTCGTTCGGTCTACTCCAGCTGTGCGAACGATGAAACCGAGCCCTTTGGGTGGATTCAGTTCCAGCAATGCCTGACGGAGCCGCTTTCGATCGTCATCATCTTCGATCTTGCGTGACACGCCCAAGCGGCCCAAAGCCGGCATCAACACGAGATACCGGCCGGGGATGCTGATGTAGGTCGACAGAGTCGGACCTTTGGCGCCGATACCTTCTTTAATCACCTGAACCAGGACTTCGTCACCTCGTCGAAACAGCTCTTGGATTGGTGGTTTGATCCGGGGGCGTGACCCAGGTCGATGTTTTCGCTTGGCGCGGCGTTCGGCTTCGTCGTCGTTGCCTCCTGAGTTAGGGTTTTCCAGTGGGACGTCAGGGTCATAACCGCCCTGACGAAAGTACTGAGGCTCGACGTCGCTGATGTGCAGAAAGCCGTTTCGCCCCACTCCAAAGTCGACAAACGCCGCTTGAATACTGGGTTCCAGATTAACAACGCGTCCTTTATAGATATTACCGACCAGGTTATCCTGGCTCGCTCGTTCGATATAAAGTTCTTCCAACAAGCCATCTTCAATGATCGCAATCCGACATTCTTCGGGTTGCGAGACATTGATTAGCATTTCTTTTTTCATACGATTTGTTTCTCAATTTGTGGGTGTTCGTTGGTTTTGCGCCGGGGACCGGTTTGTCCTCTTCGCTCGCCATCAACATAGGACGAGTTCCGGCACAACCTTTCGTAGCTCTTCGCGCAGGTACGTATCAATCTCCCGGGCGCTCTCCATTGCCAGCGCTCGTTGAGCAACTTCGAGACATTGAGGAACAGACACGCTGCGACATATTTTCTTGATCTCAGGAATGACGGCGGGCGGGACACTCAAGGTCCGCAGGCCTAACCCTAGGAGCAACATCGTGTACGATGCCTCGCCGCTCATTTGGCCGCAGACGCTGGCCGGAATTCCGGATTCGCGTGCCGCGCCAAGCGACATTTCTATCAGCCGTAACACAGCTGGGTCGCTGGCTTGGTAGCGATCGGCAACTTCGTTGTTGCTCCGATCGACGGCCAGCGCGTACTGAATCAGATCGTTGGTGCCGATGCTAATGAAGTCGACCTCGGGAAGAAACTTGTCCAGCAAGACCACGGTCGCCGGCACTTCTACCATCATGCCGACTTGAATCTCGCGATCAAATTTGACGCCCGCTTCTTCCAAGTCTTCCATGGTGTCGGCCACCACCATCTTGGCTTGACGCAGTTCCTGCAACGAGGTAATCAATGGGAACATAATGCGTGCCGATCCCAGCACACTAGCACGCAAGATCGCCCGCAACTGTGTTCGGAATTGGGGCAGATTTCTCAGCGAGAGACGAATGCTGCGTAATCCCAGAAACGGATTTCGCTCTTCTTCGTGCGAGGGCAGCTGGCCCAACTTGTCTGCGCCCAAATCCAGCGTACGAAAAACCACGGGGCAGTCCCCCATGGCGGACAACACTTGACAATAGGCATCGTAATGTTCCTCCTCTGTTGGTTCGGTATTGACCGCCAGATAGAGGAACTCGGTTCGATACAGCCCCACACCGTCGGCACCTCGATCAATGCAGGCCTGTACCTCACGGGGGAATTCGATGTTGGCCATCAAGGACACGCGTGTTCCATCGAGCGTTTCGGCTGGCAGTTCGCGGAGTCCCTGCAAACGGACTGCCAGCGACCGATGCTCCTCGACCTCGTGGTGAAAGCGGGCAATCGTCTCTTCGTCCGGCTGCAGAATGACACGGCCCTGGTCGCCATCGACGATTGCCATTTCGCCGCCCGAGACATCCGTCAAAAACGTCCCAGTGCCAACCACGGCCGGGATTTCGAGGCCTTTCGCCACAATCGCCGTATGACCGCTGGCACCGCCGATTTCGGTGACAAAGCCGATGACGAACTTGGGGTCGAGCATCGCCGTTTCCGACGGCGTCAGATTGTGCGCCAACACCACGACGGGCGACGTGATGTGGGACAACTCTTCTCGACGTTCCCCCAACAGGCATCGTAGCAGACGCCGTTCCAGGTCGAAGATATCGTTCGCGCGTTCCGCCAAATAATCGTCCCGTAACTCCTGGAAGATCTTGGCGTAACGTCGAAACACGTGGCTGACAGCGTATTCGGGCGAGTAGTGATTTTCGCGGATCAACTCGACCAACTCGTTGTTC
This sequence comes from Planctomycetaceae bacterium, assembly GCA_002685655.1. The sequence continues at coordinate 7,488 of NYXM01000123.1, read as the reverse complement.
ATCCGCCGATCAAGCAGCATTTGCAGATGTGCGGCAAAGATGGCGCCGTATTCGTCACCCAGCTTCTCAGCAATGGCGGCGCGGTCGCGATCGATCTCGCCAGCAACCGAGTCAATCGCCTTGGTAAGCCGCTCGGCTTCGTCCTCGACGACATCGCGCATCACGAAGCGTCGAGGGATACGAAATCCTTCGTTATCGATAACCAGCGCTTCGCCGATGGCAACACCCGGCGAAACCGCGATTCCCTGCAATGTCTGCATCGCTTATGCAGACGAGCCGGCTCCGGATCCGGGATCAACATTCTTCCGCAACACGCTGCGATCTACCGAACACGTTTTGTTCACAGTCAGCCCGTCCGTCCTTTGGTGGTTCTACCGGCGGAAAACCATCATCGTGATGGTCGTTGTGTCCCGTCGGTTTGTGATGTTTCTTTGTCGTCGCTTGAGGCGGTATCGCCAAAACCTTCAAGAAACAAATGCTCCAACGCGTCCAACGCATCTTTTGCGTCTTCGCCCCGCGCTTCGATGATTAGCACAGTACCTTGTTCCGCCGCCAACGTGAGGATTGACAAGATGCTCTTGCCGTCGACCCGTTCGTGATCGCGGATGACGTCGATTTCCGCCTGGAATTGTTTCGCTAAACTGACAAGCGCATGCGCTGGGCGAGCGTGCAATCCTTGCGGATTGGAAACCATGACCTGACGCGTTGACACTTTGTCGTTCATTTGTAACTGTTTTACTGTTCAATTGACCAGGATTTTCATTCGTCCCTAAGACAAACAGTCGCCATGCGCTGCCGGGAGACAGGCATGGTCTCGCGAGGGCGATCTACGAGACGAACTGGTTATTGTCCGCTTCTTCCAACAGCTGTTGGATGTCTTGCTGGGTTTTTGCTTGCTTGAGAAATCTACAAAATGTGTCATCGCGAAGCTGGCGAGAAATGTTCTCCAGGGCACGTAAGTGGTCGCCCGGACGGTCAGGAGGAGAGACGAGCAGGAAGAACAACTGAACCTTTTCGCCATCCAAGCTTGCGAAGTCGACGCCCTCGCTGCTCACACCAACGGTCCCTACCAGTTCTTCCACGCTGGGATGTTTGGTATGGGGCACCGCCACACCGCGGCCAATCCCGGTACTACCGAGCTCTTCACGTTTCATGATCGCTTGAACAATACTGTCTTTTTCATCGCCGCTGATAGCCCCTGAACTGACCAGTGAGTCCACCAATTCGGCAATCACCCCCTCTTTGTCATACGCGGTTAGTTCCGCTCGAATTGCTTTCTCATTGACAAAGTCTGAAAACTTCATGCTCGCATCCTCTTTTTCTGTGTTCGTCAGTAGGTGTCTGCCGGTGGACGCGGCCATCAAAGGAGCATCGTCGAATTCACGCGGAATCCGATTCTCCCTCAAGTGGTGGCAACATCTGTTTTCTGCCCGGCTGACGGTGACTTGTTTGCAATCGTTCTTTGTGTTTGCGAAGTTGTTGCTCGATCTTGTGGATCACGCCATCAAGCGCCGCGAACAGCTCGGAGGCCGAATCACGCGCCACAAAACCATCGGTGCGTTCCGCCGATGCACGTATCTCAACGTCGACCGTCTCTTCGTGGTGCTCGAGATCAACGGTGACTTCGATCGCTGTGATCCTATCGAAGAACTTGCGGAGCTTTTCGGCTTTTTCCGAGATTTTCTGTTGAGTCTGATCGCTGAGATGTCCGTGTCGAGCTGAAATCGTGATCTGCACCGAAAACCTCTCCTAGCCTTCTAAACCTATTGCTGGCTTTACGTTTGTGTGGCCCTACACTGTAGCCCTACACTGGTCGAAGCCCTCTATTCTAGTGCCCCCAACGCCGGGCACAATTCCAAATGCATCCTCATCAACGCTCAACTAAAAACATTCCATTCACCCCACTCTACCCATTCTGCTGATGGTCAGTAAAGTGGCCAGTCCATAAGGCGGCCTTTGATATGAAGAATATCATATCTTTCACGAGGCTGGGGGGAAATCAGAACGAGTGTGGCTCTCAGCATTCGGCTCAAACACCATCCCCAGCACTAGTTTCGCCATATTCTGGACTTTTTCAAGCTGCAACAGCGAAAAACCGCTCGAATATGGGAATCCGTCGTGAGGGGCATTGCCCCGCAAATACCAAGGCGAGTCGAGGTAGCCGGAATCGTGAGACAATGGCCACGCTGGCGCAGCGGTCAGAACGCTCACAAAGTCCGGCCGTAAGAGTCGTATCACTGAATATCCAGACCACTTAGCGGCTCGAACCTGCGGCGGCTTCAGATGTGGGGGGTGCCCACGGGGTCGGGGGCGTCTTGTAGACAATCGCTCCGTCGTTCAACGCGCGCCGCCAGTTTGCGACTTTCGTTTTTTCCTGACTTGGCGGCAATTCTGGACGGAAGTTCTTAGTAACACCCCCAGTAATCCTCTCCAGATTCATGAACGCCATCACACGCAAACTCATTGCGTCGTTTTCCAGCAAGTCCACCAATTCTGCGTCTCCACCTCGACTTAGTTGTGCAGGCGAGAATCCCCATGTCAGCCGATACAGCGACGCCGCGTCGCTCGCATGGAGTTTCTCGATCATCCGGCGTAGCGCTGCCGCGGACTCAGGGCCTCGCGCCCCGATGGCACGCAATTCGTCAAATTGATCACTCCAGTAATAATGCTGTCGTTTGTCGCTGAGCGCTTTTACCAGTGGATCGTAGACCGCCAAGTAACTCAGGGACCGGCAAGCGAGGTCCACAACTTCATGCTGGCGAAAATCCGTCATTTCCATCAACGATCGACTAAGCGGTTGGTCTTTCTCCAGGGCGGTCCGCAGCTCTAGCGAAGCGCGTCGTTCGATCTCCTTTTGATCACGTCCTTCGATCCACGCCGGTAACGGTCCTGCATCAACGACCGACGCCGCGCTGCCGTCGACGCGCGCTAACATGCGACCTGCGTCGACGACGATCGTCTTTGCGCCAGGCTCGCTCCACCCAACTCGACCGCTGACTGCATACAACTGAAAGATATGGTTGGCGACTGTTTTCTCCGGATCCACACCAGGTGGCAGGTATCGCGAAATCTTCACTGCGGCGACCGAATCCAAATCGCCAAAAACAACGTTCCCTTCCTGGTCTCCGATCTTCAACGCAATCCGTCCGGCGGCGGCCTTAAACGGCAGAATCACGGCATTTCCGAAAAGCACGTTCATCCGCGGTTGCCCTTCCTCGCCAGGTGTCATCAATTCGACGCTGGTCGCATTAATGAAGGTGACATTGATGTCGCCGATCACGGCGTGCGGACGGTAGGTTGGAAACGAAATCAGCCGATCACCGGCTGCTAGCAGGGTAGCATTGGCAACCTGATACCAGTCATCGGTTGACGCGTCATACCGCGCCAGCATTTGGTCCTCGGCCACATACCGGCCCACTTCGACCACTTCGGTCACATCGACTTTTGGAGCTGGGACCACGTCCACTGTGGTTGGTGGATCCGTCGGTGGCGTTGTGCCCGGTTCCACTGGCACAGATGGTGTTTCGCTGATCACATCTGGAACCGTCGTTGGGTCCACGCCGGGCGTTACCGTCGCTGGGATTTTATCGGTCGTGGATGGGGGATCGTCCACTGCCGCTTTGGTAATCGGTGACACTGGCGGATCGCTGTGTGGGATCTCGGGAGTTGTTGTGGGTTCCTTCGCGTTGTCGTCAAGGTCCTGCGTTACGGCCGGTCCAACAGTCGCGGACGACTCTCCGACGGCCTGTTCTGTCGACTCCGCACCTGCCACAGGCTGCGTCCCATCCGCCGCGGGGGCAGGCGGCCCTTTCACGTCGCTTTGCGTCACCTCGCCACTGCTACGCTGACCAAACAACAAACGATACGCGACGTGGGTGTGGTCAAACGGCCCAACGGCGCGAAGGGCTACGACCACCACGACAAAAGTGCACAACAACGTGATGGCCAACGACTTCATCGAGACGCCTGTGGCTGGTGGACCACCACGGCCAGCGGGAACCGAGTTCTTTGTTCGCGCAGGCGGCGCCAATGTGGTAACCGCCCCGTTACCCGATTCGTCTTGTGCCGGCACGGGAGGGGGTGTGACGCTGCTCGTTGCCCCAGGTGTGGCCGACTCTACCGAGTCGTGCCCAATCCGGTACATCCGCTCACGCAGCGGTTGATCGATTTCCGCCGGTTCCCCTAACACAATCGTGAGCACCTGGTGGCAGGAGGCGACTTCCGCCAAGTGAACGTCCGATTCCAAACAAACCTTCTCGAAGTCTGGGACGTGATCGGCCGGCAACGTGTTGTCCAGATACTCGGCCACCGTGTTCGGATCGAGCCCCGTGCCTTGACCCGTCAACTTGGGCGCGCCCAACCTTAGCCGGCGCGTCGACGTGCGAATCCGATGCACCAAATCGCTTGCAAAACTGCTCTCCTGGATTTTCTCGCCTAGCTCGCCGGCATCTTTCGGCTCCAGAATGTCATCCAGATAGGCCAACATCGTGCGTAAGGTTAATCGCATTGGAAAGTCTCTGAAGGCAATTCGAACTTCGTGGTAGAAGCGACCAATGCCGCCCCATCTTCAATAGTGCGAAATGCCGTCAGGATTCGTACAAGAAATCGCGAGAATGTCTTGAATTCCACCCGGTCGACAGCACAACTACTGACATGTGCAAGAGTTAGATATCGGCATGAAGTCGCCAAGAGGCGACCCGGCGCGATGAACTGCCGTAGCTCTATTGTGATCTGCGACGTGGCGATCCGAAACCGATCAGCCCACCGAGTGAAATCAGGCCGATGAGCGTTGCGAGAACCAAGGGGTGAACGTTGGCAGCCGGCGGCACGGTGTTTCGATCGGCCATCGACGGCCAACCGCTCGTCCGCTGCCAACCTTCCGACGTACGCCGCCACTCGCTGGTGGGGGGCGCGACCGCCGGAACTTGGCCGAATGCCGTGGGGGCCGACTCCGCCGGCGTGATCTGTCCAATGGGACTGGCAAAAATGACCGTGGTGATCAACAGCATTTGAGTCGAGCAAAAAAACATTGCAGAAATCCGAGGGACAAGATGTGGCGTTGAGAATCGCGTTCTGCGTAACGCCTTGAGAAGAACGCAACAGCCGCGCCGTGCCGCAGCCTGTCAATCAGACAACCGCAACGTCATACGCTAAGGCTTGTCGAATCAACAACTTGGGCGGCGAAAGTCATCGGCGCCACCGCCACCGCGCGTGTTGCCAATTGACGACGTTACCCGACGGTCGTACGTGGCATTGGTGCATCATGAAGGAAGGGGTTACACCGCGCGAACCGTTTGTGCGACGTCTCGCGCCACCGTCTCACGAAGTTAGTTGCCACACCGCGGACGTTCGTTTGCTCTGGCGCTTCGCGTGGCGTAGTGTTGCGACGGAAACATCTACTTGGCTCCGCTTGACTACCCATAACGGAACCGGCCATAACGGAACCGGTCGAGCGTGGCCGTACCGACTCTTCAGCAGGAACTCCAAACATGACGACGGCCAACACCTCCTTCCAACTTGACAAATTGCTCGGGCGTGCCCAACTTCCCGCCCTACCCCAGAGCGCAATTCGACTGCTGGAACTTTCACAGGACCCTGACAATGGCCCAGCCGAATTTGCCATTCCGATCGAATCCGATCCAGGGCTGACCGGACAAGTTCTACGTTTCGTCAACTCGTCGTACTTCGGTTTCGCCAATGAAATCAGCAGCATCAAGTTGGCCATTTCACTGGTCGGAATCCGTACGATCAAGAACTTCGCGATGTGGAGCGCCGTGTTCAGTTTGATGCCGAATCCAAAATGTGGACCCTTTGACCTGAAGAGCCTTTGGCAGGATTCGCTACGTCGCGCAATATTCGCCCGTATCTTCGGAAGAATACTGGGACTGGCCAATGCGGAGGATCTGTTTGCGGCCGCTTTGTTGCAAGATATGGCCGTTCCTTTGCTGGCCAAAGAGCTGCCTACTGAATACGAAACGCTGTTGAAAGCACGCAACGGTGGCGAGGCACGTTTGTCAGACCTCGAAAAAGTACGGTTTGGCTGGAATCACGCGGATGCCAGTGCCATGATGGCTCGCAATTGGAAGCTTCCCGATCAATTCGTCTCTCTGATTGGATTTCATACGGACCTGTCAGAGGCCATCGATCAAGGATCGGCAGATTCGCTTGCCGTCGGCTTGTCGGCGATGCTGCCAACAGCTGCAGACAAATGCTGGAGTGAACGGGCCGCCTTCCTCGAAGCGTTCAAACGGCTTGCTCCCGCCGATGCACCTACCGTCAGCGAAGTCTTTGCTATGGTCGACGAGTCATTCACTGAATTCGCGCCGATTCTGAAGTTGGCCATCCCCGCCGAGGCGCTCGTCGACGTCCTGGAATCCGGCAACGTGCCAGTTTAGACCTATCGGGAACCACACCGGCTTGGTCGACGAATCGTCGTCACGGCGGCATAATCATGGTCGTCCGCTTTCCCGCGGCGCACCCGCTGTATGCCTGCCCCAACGCCAGGAGACTCCCCGTGTCCATGCTTGACGATCGCCTTCGAACTTCCCTTGCGCAGCTTCACGAGAGTGGCACCTACAAGTCGCTTCGTTATTTGACCGCCCCCATGGCACCGATCACGACGATCGACGGCCTGGGGGACGTTCTGGTGTTCTGTTCGAATAATTACCTGGGTCTGGCCAATCATCCAGAGGTCGTCGAGGCGGGCGTTGAAGGTTTGAAACGCTACGGGGCCGGGACCGCCAGCGTGCGGTTCATCTGCGGGACCTTTGAATGCCACCGGATACTCGAAGAACGTATCGCCGATTTTTTGGGCACGGAATCCGCGTTGACCTATGTTAGCTGCTGGAATGCAAACGAAGGCCTGCTAGCTAACCTGGTGGAAACAGGCGACGGCTTGATCTCCGATGAATTGAACCACGCCAGCATCATCGACGCGGGACGTCTGGCACGGCAGGCCACGCGTAAGGTCTTTGCGCACAGCGACATGAATGCGTTAGAGACGACGCTGACGGAACTGCAATCCGCAGCTACCAAGATCGTGGTGACCGACGGCGTGTTCAGCATGGAAGGCGATATCGCGAAACTGCCAGAATTGATTGCCACCTGCCGCCGTCATGACGCGACGTTGGTCGTCGACGATTCGCACGGCACCGGTGTGCTCGGAACGCACGGTCGTGGCGTGCACGAACATTTCGGCTTGCCTGGCCGGGGCCCCGAGGGAGTCGACATCTTCACCGGTACGCTGGGTAAGGCCCTCGGCGGTGCCGCTGGTGGATACGTCGCCGGTCCACGAGACGTCATCGACTATCTCGTTCAACGAAGTCGACCGCAGCTCTTTTCTAACGCGTTGCCGCCGACGGTCGCTTGCAGCGCAAACAAGGCGCTGGAGATCGTCCAGCGCGAACCGCAACGCCTCGCACGACTCCATGAGAACGTCAATACGATGCGAGATGGACTGCAATCATTAGGTTATGAAGTCCTCGATTC
>NYXM01000122.1 GCA_002685655.1 Planctomycetaceae bacterium | reverse complement strand
TTGCTGCTCGACGCGGATGGATTTGTAATAGGTTTGATGATCCAACCTACCGCTGGCGTAGTTGTAACCCGACGAATTTCCGGCAGCGACGTTGAACGGTGTGCGATACCAGCACGAGTTGCTAGCAATCAGAAACGTATGATGCTAGAATCGATTTCTCAACATCCTCTCGGAAAGTATCAATGTCCCCATCGTTTGAACGTCTTGTTGCGGCTGTAGCTGAATTCCACAATTGGGTTGAATTGCCGAAACATAACCACTTGTCACCAAAGCTAATGTTTGAGTTCACAGATGCGTCCGTCTGGGCAGATCAATACAAAGTGAATGCAGGTCTGCCTGGGTGCTATATCTTCGAAGATGCAAACGATGAGCTCGTTTATGTTGGCTCCGTGTCAGGAAACGAAGACTTTGGTCGCCGATTCGCAGGGAGCTACGTTCGCAAACACCCGGACGACGGAACGAAAATTGAGCAGCTCGGAAATGCTATCGGCGCAAGGTTTATCTATGTTGTCGACGTAACAAAAGAATATGCATTTGTCACACCAGCTCTGGAACAATTCTTGATCAGCTACTTAAACCCTCGGCTCAATACAAAGGGGTTGGTGCATGCCTTGCGGAACCAATTGATTGCTGACGGAAGAATCAAAGGGGCGTAGCAATCCAGCCCTTCTGGTGTCCCAGATTTATTACCTTGCCGCTCAGTACAGATTGGGCCAGCATGCGTGAAACGCAGGACCCCTTAATTCCAAGATGGTCGCAAACGTCTTTGAAGAATACAGCTCCGCCTTTGGTGCGAATGAAGTCGGCCACCTCGCGCCATCGGCCAGGGCTAGGGACATCGTCGTCCGTGAGCGAAAGTGTGGCGTTTGTGCCCAACTCTTCGCGTAGTTCGATCTCGCCTTCCCATAGCGTGATCCGGTGCTTGCCGTCGCCACGCCGTTCGCGACGCAGCGTGATCCGCTTGACCGTCTGGCGTATCGCGAACGCAAGTTTCTCGCGGTTCGCTTCGGACAGCCTCGTCATTAATTCTTCCAGGTTGGCCATGACCTCGATGGCTTGCGGCGAAATCGTCGCCTCGCCCTGCGTCTGTTCCAGCTTCTCTTTCAGTTCGGCCTCTTCGTCGCGCCACCCTGCCAGCAGGCGGGAAATGCCCGGCATGTCATCGCGACTGGCGAGCGCCAAGTTTTCCGTCCCGCGTTCGATCCTGGTGCGGATCGCGGCCAACCGGGATTCGAGACTACTGATATTCGACTTGGCCTTCTTCGAACGCCTGTTGATCTCGTTGCAAATGCCATGCTTGTTCCGTTCGTTCGACATGAACTCCTGCAACTTCGTGAGAACCGCTTTCTCAATCGTATCGGCACGGAACGACGGACGGTCGGATTCTTCCGGGTACTCTTCGAAGTATCGCGGAGGGAGTGCGTAGTAGCGCCTTAACGTTTTCTCGTCCGCGTGCCGCGAAGTGTATCCCTGCATTCGGCGTCCGGTGTCGGCAAGGTAGACCAAGCCCGTGAGCAGGTATCTGCCGGGCGTTCGGGCTCGCGGCATGTGCCTACGCTTACGCATGACGCGCTGCGTCTTGTCGAAGAGCGCCGGCTCGACCAGCGGCTCGTGGGTGTTCTCGCAGATGACGTCGCCATCGTCGTGCATGCTGCGGAACTTGCCACGCCGCTTTCGTCCACCGACGATCATGCCGGCGTACACCGGGTTGCTGACAGTGCGTCGCACAGCGGTCGCGTTGAACCGCTTACCGAACATCGTCGTGACGCCGCGCTGGTTGAGAACGCGTGCAATGGACCCGTAAGCCACGCCGTCTGCCACGCTGGCAAACATGTAGCGTACGGCTTCGACGGCTTCGTTGTCGGACGCGATGACGAGCCGCGAAGACCAACTGGCTGGCTTCTGGAAACTCTCGGTCGCCGATACGCGACGAACGGGGCGTCCGGTCTCGTCGAGAATCTCACGGTCGTACCCGAACAACGCACCGCCTTGCTTCTGTCCCTGGCTGATCGCGAGCCGCTTGCCGCTAACGACTCGGTCGGCCAGTTTGATCGACTCTTCGCGAGCGCCGTACTGGTCGACGATGGCCGTGATCACGCCACCGAGGTTGTTGAAGTCGAGTTCGCCGCGCTGACAGGTGACGATGTTCACACCGGCGTCGCGTAACCAAGGGAAACATTCGCTGACTCACAGAGGAATCCCGTTATGACCGTCGATGTGTTCCGCTTTCAATTCACTTCCGATGTTCCTCTGCTGGGTTTCATCGACCAGCAGTTTCCGCTGCACGCCAGTGACGATGTGCAGAAGGCGATCTGGAACCTGGCCCGCGCGATGTTCACCGGGTACGCCGACCGCTACGCCACCGAAGACTTCGAGATCGTGGAAGTCGAATTGCCGTTCACCGGAGAGATTCGCAATCCCGACACGAATCGGCCAAGCCAAACGTTCGTGATGGCCGGCAAAGTGGACGGGATCGTCAATCGGTCAAACACCAACGACACATGACCCGCAGTGCCCGTTTTCCAACCAACGGTCATGGGTTGGTCTCCTTACGGTCGGAAACTTGTCGTATTTGAGTCAAGTTCTAGCGACGGGCACCGACCGCAGGCTGGTCGAGGAGCGGGTTAACAAGATCAAGTGGTAGCTCGGATCGGTTCGAGGCTCTGCCTCGTTGGAATCTGGCAACATCCGCAGCTGTCGACTAAGTGAATCACGAATCGTGCGAATGAAATCGCAATGCCATCAAGCGGCGACCGGATAGGTTCCGGCCAGTCGATCCGCCACACTGCGTGCTTTGAACGGCAACACAAATAATAGGGCAGAGATCGCTGAGACCACGATCGGAGGCCACACTATGCCGCCGCCCCGCCCGATCACGAAAATGGTAAGTACGCAAAGCACAGTGACCACTGACTGGGTCAGCAGGGCTCGCCACAGTAGACGGTACTTAGAAGCACGAGTTCCTTGAGATGAAACGTAATCTATGCCGAACGCGCGGGCGATTACTCCACGGCGCGTGACAAGAGCGGCTGCCAACGTTGGAATCGACACGAAGAAAATCCAGACAAACGTAAACACCAGAAGCGCCATTGCTGCTAGTTTGTGTGGACGCAACCACTCAGTGGCAAAGTTCTGTAGCACTTCGCGTGCCGGAGCTATCAAGGGCTCGATCAGGGCCTCGGCTGCCTCGATTTCGTCTGCCGTTGGACTGGGGTGCCGCTGAACTGCTCGCTCGGCGAATTGACGACTCCGTGGGTCGACGGTCTGCGCAAGCAGTTCGTTCCACGCTTTCTCGTCCTCAATCGTCGAGCGGAATCGGTTGGCAATATAGATCTCCCACGCGGCTTCATTCCTTTCCAACTCTTCCTTGCTCAAGTTTCTGTCTTGCAATGTGATCTGACGGCCAAACATCGCGATGCGGAGATCGTTCAACTCGGGGCGAATGTCGGCCAAGGCGCGCGTCGAGAAAAGGGCGAAGACATACAAACTTGCGGCAAGCAAGGGAGAAATCGTCATTGCCGCGTAGACGCCAGATCGCCGACGTCGCGTGATCCGGGCGGCGGAGCTACTAAGTCCATCGAGTTTGCCCACAATGTCAGATAGGACGGATTCCTCGAAACAGGCTAGTGTTTCGCTGGCCGACAAGGGAATTTGCAACGCGACATCGCGCAATTCCGACGCGCCGTCAGTCTGTGAACAACCATTCAATGCGAGTAGCGCGACACGTGTTAAGAACAGGCAGGCATATGACGGCTGTTCCCAGGCAAACTCCTTGTGCAACGGTTTGACCCCGCCATCAGATCGGGGTGCGGCGAAATCCAACAGCTTGGCTCGACCGTCCGCGGTGATCCAGATATGCTCCAACCGCAGCTCGGTGGGCAGCGTCTGGTCCTTTCCCGCGGCGGTCAATTCGGTTGCCAAATCTAGCAGCCAAACTCGCACCGCCTCCCATTGCTGCGGTTGCTGTGCGACTTCAAGAAACGACATACCGGAAAACGAATCGTAGGCATCCCAAGCTTCAGTCTCACTGCGTTTCCCACTGATCCAGCGCAATCGCCCAACGCGGCCAACGCTACGTCGATGATTCGACACCGGTTTCGTGTCTGGTTTGATGCGATGAATCCAGACGCGACGCAGCAGTCGCGAATCATACCCCAGCAGCAGTTCGTCGCCTGGCGTCTTTCGCAGCGTATCGAGAATGTGAAATGGCCCAACTTTGTTGCGGGTGACCTTGTCTGGCAACGCGATCGGTTCGACTTTCAAGCTTGGCCGTTCAAGCCGCGCCTCCGCCAGCACGACACGCGCTCCCGTCGCGAGATCGTGTACTGCCGCAAAGCCATTGCGTCGACGCGCTGTACTGAAGAGTGCAGCCTGAATCACCCAATTAGTTGCAGCGAGCAGTGAGATGCCGATCTTGGCAGCGGTGGTCTCCGGTGTCGCAGCGGCGGCGCCGTTGACTGCCCAATAGGTCCATCCCAAAACACCCGGCGCACCGACGTAGATCAGAGTTCGCGCCAAGGCTCTGCGCAGTCCGAGTCGCCCCTGCTGCCCAACGACAACGCGCAACCCCATTAATGCTTTACCCGGCGAGGCACCCCAAAAAGCTTCGGGCACGGCGAAATAGATTAGATTAAGCGAAACGACAATCGGGATTCCAAACAGCTGCACACCTTCCGGTGTCAACATGAATGCGCCCCACATGGTCGCGAAGATGGCTGTGCTGATCATGCTAATGATGAAGTGGTCACAAGCACCAGCGGCGAAGCGAAGCGCGAGTGTGGCTGCAGTCGGAGCTGTCGAATCATATGGAACGAGCGCGGCTCGAAGCTGGTTGTAATCTCGATAGCGGTCGCCCGGCTGCTTCGCGAGGCATCGTAATACCACCTTGCACAGCCCGTTCGGCAACCGTTCGCGAAACTCGGCAGGGGAGGGTGCGGGCTGCTCCAATACTGTGGCCAACAGCTTGACCAGGTTTTCACCCTCAAACGGTGTGCGGCCAGTCAACAGATAAAAGAGAGTCACGCCGACGGCATAGATGTCGGAGCGCACGTCAAGAACATCACCACGAAGTTGTTCGGGCGACGAAAACGCCGGCGTGCCGAGATAGGCACCGGGGATTGTCAGGTAGGAGTCGCTGTGCGAAGTGGTCGACATGGATAGCCCAAAGTCGCCAATCTTCACAGTTCCTTCAACATCAATAAAGCAGTTTGATGGTTTCACGTCGCGATGCAATACGCCAACGGCAGCGGCAGCTTCCAGGCCCGCGATGATGTCCAGGATCGCGTCGACGGCTTCCGTCGGCGACAACGGTCCGTCTTCGCGAACTCGCTCTTGCAGCGTCCCACCCGCAATATGCTCCATGCTGATCGCAGGTGTGCCGTCGATCTCTTCCGTGCCATAGATATAGACGCTGTGCGGATGGTTGATCGACGCGGCGAGTCGGCCTTCGCGAAAGAACCGATTTCGCGCCTCGGGAGAATCCCAACCGTGAGTCAACAGCTTGAGGGCAACACGACGCGAGGTAGCCGTGTCCTCTGCCTCGTAGACCATCCCCATTCCCCCGCGACCCAACACGCGTGCCAGCTGGTACGAACCGAAACGATCGCCAGGCTGTGGAAGATCCTCCGGCGCGGTGCGGTGTTTGGCGGATCTCTTGCCCCCGTGAAACGATTCCGTCGGAGCTTCGCCCTCACCAGCATCGGAAAATGCCGCCGATGCCTCGTCGGGATTTGCCGCCAATCCGAAGTTTAGCGCACAACGCGGGCATACACCATGCGCAGCACCAGCGGGTTTGGCGGCTCCACATTGAGGGCATGTTTCGTTAGACATGGTCGATGCTCCGTTGCCGTTTGATTGGTCTCCACCAACCTCTAACGGAAAACGCCCAGAAGGTTACTCCAAGATTTCTCAGGTATGATCGCCGATCGCCCTAAGTAGTTCGCGAAGTTCGTCTTGCGTATCTTCGGTATCAGCCAAAGTGTGCGAGATTTCCAGTTCGAGCAGACTTCGATATCGCCGCCGCATTCGGTGCACCGCCGTCTTCACGGCACCTTCGGTCATCTCTAGATCACTTGCGATCTCCCGGTATGGCGTCGAGCCGCGTTTACGGGCGAGGAGATCCTGCAGTGCTGTAAAGGTCTCCTCCCGACCGCTTGCTGTGTACTCCTTCTCGAGTTGTGCGAGTACTCGATCGAGTAAGGTCAAGGCCCATCGCCGCTGGTAGAAACGCTCGGCTGTCATCGAATCGGCAGGCTCGGCCAAGTATCGGCCTTCGGCGTCCCTGAAGTCCAGCGACAAGAGTTGCGTGCCACCGCCACGTTTTTGCGCCCCAGCGTGCGCGCGCTGGTTGGACAGAAAGTACTTGACCGATGTCAGCAAGAACGCACGGAAGCGACCTCGTTGCGGATCGGCTGACTCAAGCGTGCCTTTTTCCAGCAGTGTGGCAAAAAACGCCTGCGTTAAGTCCTCCGCATCGGCAGGCGAGCTACCGCGACGACGGATGAAGGCATACAACGGGTACCAATACGCCTCGCAGAGGGCGGCCATCGCCTGTGCCGATCTCGACGTATCGGCTCCTGCCAACAACACCAAGCTCCAATGGGTTGTATCAAAGTTGTCGTCACGGGCATCACGCGAGTCAGAATGCGACATGGGCGTTCACTAGAGAGCTTGTATCAGATTGTTCCTAACATATGATCAACTTTGGCCCCATAAGCATACTAACGCAATCGTGGCCTATAGAGAATTGTGTCGTCAAATCAAAACCGTTCCTCCGTCCGCCACGCATTGTGCTAAACTGCTGACATGAATGAGAACCCCCCACCCACCGACCCACCGACTGACCCAGCTACGGGGAACGCTGCGGAAGCAGCTGAGGACCCTGGTTTTTCGCAGGTCTATCAACACATGATGTTTGGCTTGTCATTACCAGAGCGCGCGCTGCGGTCGACATCGGCGTTGGTTGGCGGCGCGTTGACAGAGTCCGCGGCGTTGTTAGTTCCGCAGGCCTTTCGCAATTCGAAATCGTACGAAGTCTTCGTTCATCAGATGCTGGACTTTATGATCCACGATGTTGGTGGCGTCGATGGCGACGATGCCCAAAGCGAAGACCCCAAGGTCGAAGGTTTCGTTGCGCGCAAGGCGATCGGTAGTTTCGTCGACTTGGCGGGAATGGCCACGCTGCATCTTTCGCCGTTGACCGTGTTGGCGATCGTCAGCGATGTGGCCTACGGCTCGCAAGTGTATCTCCACGAGCTAAGCAGCGAACTCAAGGAGGCGGGAGTCATTGCTGAAGACACGACGATCGATCATGCGGCCGATCTTCTGGAAGCACTTAGCAACACCTCGAACAAGACTGCCAGCGCGTTTGACATGCCACCAATTTCCGTGGACGGCTTGCGAGAGACGATCGAACAGACTCGCGAGGCCGCAACCGGATTGGATGCAACGCGATTGATTCCACAGTCTGAAATGAAGCAGATGTGGAACGAGATGCATGACATCGCCGTCAAGGAGCACGTGAGTTTGCTCGACGTTTCCAGCACAATGTCCTTGTACACACTCAACAAGGTCGGCCAAGTCGGACAAGGTGCTCTTTCGACGGTCAAAGTGGCGGGAAACATGTTCGATCGGCACATCTTCAACCACTATCGCAGCGGGCTGAACGACATCCAGGAGAAAGGGCTATACGTAACGCTCGCAGAAAGCAGCGGCCCTTATATCGCTGCAGTGTGGGAGAATTTCTCGACCGACAAGGCGACGGTCACGGAAGATCTATTGTCTGGCCGATTAATCGGTCGCGCATGGAGCGGGATGCAAGGCTGGCTTGCCAGAAAACCGGAAGACGACTCGCCATCGAATGACTGAAAGAGACTCACACCAGGCGTAGCTTTTCTCTGGCGAATTGAATCGCATCGGCTAGCGCATCGATGTCGGCCCGGCTGGTGTAGAAGCCAAAGCTCGCTCGGATTGTGGCGTCAACGCCGATCAAGTTGTGCAGTGGCATCGTGCAATGGTGTCCATGTCGAACGAAGACACCGCGGCGATCAAGCAATTGAGCTATATCTTCGGGATGTGCCCCGTCGATCGTAAAGCTCACGATGGCGCCCTTTCGATCTGGATCGGGGCCATAGATCTTCAAGCCAGGTACCTCTCGAAGTTGCTCGTGCGCGTACACCGTGAGGTCGCTTTCGTGTGCGTGAATCGCCGAAAAACCAAGATTCCGAACATAGTCGATTGCGGTACCGAGCGCCACGCATTGTGCGATTGGGGCCGTACCGGCCTCAAATTTGGCGGGCGAAGCCGCCCACGTGGAATGGTCACGCGTGACCTCATCGATCATGTGACCGCCGAACAACAACGGGTTCATCTCCTCGAGGAGTGCGTACTTGCCATAGAGAACGCCGATGCCGCTAGGGCCGAAGATCTTATGTCCCGAAAATGCCAAAAAGTCGACATCGAGATCGCGGACGTCTGTCGTCTGATGCGGTACGCTCTGCGCACCGTCAACGGCAATCACGGCACCAACCTGGTGAGCCCGGCGGGCCAGTTCTTTGATTGGGTTGATAACCCCGGTCACGTTGGACATCGCCGCGACGGCGACGATCTTGGTATGCTCGGTCAGGACATCATCCAATCGCTCCATATCCAGTTGATAGTCGGCGGTCAGTGGAATCATGCGGCAAGTGGCGCCCGTCTCCGCGGCCATTTGCTGCCACGGAACAAAGTTGGCGTGATGCTCCATTTCATTGATCAGCACTTCGTCGCCGGCCCGCAGGTTCTTTCTCGCCCAACCGTAGGCGACCGTGTTGAGCGACATCGTTGAACCCGAAGTAAATACGATCTCCTCACTTCGTTCAGCGTTCAGTAATGTCTGAACCTTGCTTCGTGTCAGTTCCAGCGCGTTGTCCACCTGGGCTCCGAAGCGATAGACGCCTCGATAGGCATTGGCGTAGTAGTTTTCGTAGACCTCGATCTCTTTATCGATCACCGCTTGTGGCTTTTGTGCCGACGAAGCACTGTCGAGGTAAACCAGGCGAAGGCCTTTGGCGAGCGGGCGCCCGAGAATGGGAAAGTCGCGCTGAACAGCTTCGACGTCAAGTATCTTGTCCGATGCGACGTCTGACATGACGAACCTTTTTTCTGACGACGATGCAACCAGCGACCTCCTGCGA
>NYXM01000121.1 GCA_002685655.1 Planctomycetaceae bacterium | reverse complement strand
GCGTTCCGAGTTTTCAAAACACGTTGGTTTGATTGATGTTACCGTGTTCTGTACGAGTTGACGAAAAAAGATCACGACAACCTCAATCTCGAACCCAGTTTAACCCCAAAACCGTTCGATCAGGTTACGAAAGTCGAATGGTAACGGGGTCGGGAGTCTTTTTCGGCCAAAGCTCGCCCCAAAAACTCGTACGCCATCATCCGAAAAAGACTCCCGACCCCCTCGATCGCACGCACGTTTCCGACCATAAGGAGACTATTGTGCGCCGCTCAGGTCGACCCAGCACATGATCCCCTCTGTAAGCTACCTGACCAAGGGGTGAAAAGAGGGGGGAAGAAGTCGCAAGAGCAGCAGGCGGACAGTTGCATCAGAGGCGGCGGGGGATCAGAATTCTTATTCAGTCAGAACGCATTGAACGGAGGGGATTCGAAATCATGAAGAAGTGGACGAAACACAGTTCGTGGGTGCTGGCCGTGATGGCGGCTGGCTTTGGCGCTGCGGGTCTGACGTACGGGGCAGAAAAGCCACCGAAACCGGCGAAAGTCGATCCGGCCCTCGCGGCGGCCCGGAAGCAGGAGAGTGTCGCCAGGACGGAGGTGAGTTCGCGGGGAATGGCCCGCTCGGCGACTCGTGAGATTGCTCGCTCTGAGCGGAGGCGTGCGGAGGCCGCACTGAAGAACTGGCGGGCTGCGGAAGAGGCGCTCAAGGAAGCCATCGCCGGGCAGAAGCCGAAAGCGCAGGTGGCCGCGTTGCGCACCGCGGCGCAACAGCGGTTGGCTACGAGGCGGACCGTGGCCGAGCGGTTGATTGCCGACACGATCACAGCCAATAAGGCGTCGCACGAGTTGTTTGTCTCGGAGTTCACAACGCGCGACAAGATGGCGGCGACTCGCACGGTTGAGTTGAAGCTATTGGATCCGAAAGCGAGAGCCGCGGCGATCCGCACGGTTGAGTTGACGCTGCTGGAGGAGAAGGAGAAGGAAGCCAAGGCCCAGGCGAAGCGTGCCGCCGCCCTCCAGCGGGACCTTCATATCCTAGAGTCACTGAGGGCAATGGAGATCCAGCAGTGGGCGGCCATTCGAAAAGACACGGCGGAAGAACTCGCTGAGCAAAGCGGCGAGGCGGCCAGGATCGCCAGGGAAATGGCCGCTGTGGAAACCGATGCGGAGTAGAAGAAGCGCTTGGAGGAATTCGCGGAGCAGCAGACGAAGGAAAAGGCCACCGCTGACCAGATTGTTGCCGAGGCGGTCAAGACAATTGCGGACGCAGCTCCCGAAATCTACACCCATCGCTCGGCGGCCATGGGTGGGCTGAAGCCGCTCGCCCCGGACCAATGGAACTACGCCAAGGCGCGGCACCTTCTGGTGAGGGCCGGCTTTGGCGGCACGCCACAAGAGGTCGAGAAGCTGCACGCCATGGGACTCTACAAAGCCGTCAATCATTTTGTCGAGTTTTACCGCCAGGCGTCGGACGGCCCTTCACTCGATCCCATGACGCCGTTTTCGGTTGACCCGTTGCGGAGCAAGATGCGGATCCGTGGCACGGGAAACCGGGCCGTGGGGTTGGACTCGCGATCCGTGGAGGCCAACCAGCTCGTCCAGGTCCGTCGTTGGTGGCTGCAGCGGCTGGTCGAATCCCCTCGGCCGCTCCAAGAGAAGCTGACGCTCTTCTGGCACGGTCACTTCGCGAGCCAGAACAGCGTCGTGCAGAACAGCTACACGATGTTTCGCCAGAACCAGTTCTTCCGCGAGCACGCGGCAGGAAACTTCGGTGCGTTGCTCTACGGTGTCGTTCATGACCCGGCGATGATCCGTTACCTCGACAACAACAAGAACATCAAAGGCAATCCGAACGAGAACCTCGCCCGCGAGATCATGGAGTTGTTTTCCATGGGAGTCGATCAGGGTTACACCGAGAAGGACATCGTCGAGGCTGCCCGGTCGCTGACGGGCTACAACTTCGACCACGCCACTGGAACCTATCGGTTCCTCTACGACCGGCACGATACGACGGAGAAAACCATTTTCGGAAAGACAGGAACGTGGACGGGCGACGACCTGGTGCGTTTGATCCTGGAGCGGCCCGAGACGTCTCGGTTTATTTCGCTCAAACTGTTCGAGTATTTCGCGTATCAGGACCCGGAAAAGGTAACAGTCAACGGCCTGGCCGCCGTGTTGAAAGACCGACGATTTGCGCTTGAGCCGATGCTGAAGAACTTGTTTCTGTCCGAACAGTTTTACAGCAGTCGCTCTATGGGCAAACAGGTCAAGAGCCCAGTGGAACTGATGGTCGGGCTGCTGCGGGACCTGGGTGCGAAACCTCTTGTGGTCCATCGGCCGATCGAAAAGCCGTTGCCGAAATCGGACGGCAGCCGCCTTGTCGTGGACGAGTCACTCACCAGCTACGAGACGCTTGATAAGGCGCTTCAGGAAATGGGTATGCAGTTGATGGAACCGCCGGACGTGAAGGGCTGGCGCTACGGTCGCCCGTGGATCGATTCGCAGCGTTTGTTTGTCCGCTACAATGCGGTGGCCAGCCTGATCGATGCCGTCGGTCAGAAAGGTGTGGACGTGGTGAGCCTGATTCAGGCCGGGGGCTGCAAAAACAGCGTCGAGGCCGTGGACTATCTGGCAAGGACCTGCTTAGTGCGGCCATTGGATGCCGCCAAGCGGAAGGAACTGATCGCGCATCTCGGTGAATTGCCGCCGCGCGGGGAATGGGCAAGTCAGCACGGTGAACTCAATGTGAAGCTTCGCTCGTTGCTGATGCTCATGCTGTGCGTGCCGGAACACCAGATGTCATGAATGGGCGACGCCAGGGCGTCAGTCTTTTGCGGCCTAACATGTAGCCGACTCGCAACTGCGCGTCCAGGAGTCGTGCGCCGGACTCGGCGCTGGCCCGAGGCGTAATCTCGATCTGTTTTGCGCCCTTTTGAACCGCCTTCGAGTCCAGGGTTGTCGAGCCTGATTGTCGTGGTTCGCTCCGCAAACCAAACGTCCTGACCGATTCACCTACATAGCAGCACTCAACGACTATCTCGCCAGGCGACCATTCTTCTTCAACCCTAAAATCAAAAATTGACACAGCACTAGTCCACTGAAAAACTCCTACTAGGCACCGCCGATTCTCCAAGTATGATGCGGAAACCCACATCAAGAGACGCAGTAGTTCACAGGCGTCCTGAATTCCATTCAATGGAGAAACAATGCGAACCGGTAACCCAGCGCTGAACGGCAAGGTCTTCCAACAATTTGAGGCCACCGCAAACGATCGTTACGACGTTGCCGGCGCGGCTACAACGATGACCGTCGCGGGGACGACCTTCAAGACGGGGATCCTCCTGTTGCTGGCCATCTTGACGGCAGGGTTCACGTGGAACCTGAGTCTCGCAGGTCAGGCCGCGATGCCCTGGATGATTGGCGGAATGATTGGCGGGCTCGCCCTGGCACTGGTTACGATTTTCAAACCGAATTGGTCGCCGGTGACTGCCCCCGGTTATGCACTTGCCGAAGGCCTGCTCCTGGGCGGTATCTCGGCGATGTACAGCACATTGTACGACGGCATTATTGTCCAGGCCGTGATGCTCACATTCGGAACGATGCTTTCGATGCTTGTCGCCTACGGTTTGGGCTTGGTACGCGCCACCGAGAAATTCCGGGCTGGAGTTTTCGCAGCAACCGGCGGAATCTGCCTGGTCTATCTGGTGTCATTCGTGATGAGTTTCTTCGGCACCTCGATTCCCTACATACATGGCTCAGGGTTGATCGGTATTGGATTCAGTTTGTTCGTCGTCGTTGTCGCTGCGTTGAACCTCGTGTTGGACTTCGATTTCATCGAACGCGGAGCTACGGCCAAGGCACCGAAGTACATGGAGTGGTACGGCGCTTTTGGGTTGATGGTGACTCTGGTGTGGCTCTACATCGAGATCCTCAGGCTGCTATCCAAACTCAGCCGCCGCAATTGAGCTGTGAATGCCACCGCCCAAGAAAGACGCTAGTCGGCGATGAGGCGGCCATTGTGCTGCAGCGCGCAAAGAGAAAAATCGAATAAAATCAGTTTGGTCTCAGCTGTTTCTTGTGCTCAACAGCTGCGATTCTCACACCTCCGCCAGAACCGATAACTCCTATGATCCTTTGATGTTGTGGTGTTCTTGCGGAGGCCTGTGATGAACTGCTTCGGAGAATTGGGCGGAAATGGAAAATAAATTGGACCCGATGCGCATCCTCATCCTAGGTCTGCCTACCTTGTAAACGTCGTTTATTTCCAGCAGCGCTGGAGATTTCCGCACGACGTCGAAGCTTGTGAAGATCACGCCGTTTGCCCTACCTAACCACACGCAGGCCATGCACCACATCGAAAACGACATCGAAGTGGCTGGATCACGAGTCTTGACCTTTCTGGAGTAACCTGTGATGAGAGAGTTCGCCTTTCGTTCCTGGATGAGCTGTACGGTTCTGGCCACGTTGGTCTGCACGAGCGTCGCCATCGCAGAAGCAGCAAAGCCCTCCGCCCAGACACACCAAGGCGGCCTCAAGGCGCTCGCCGACGACGCCTGGGACTACGCCAGCGCCCGTCACCTGCTTGTTCGAGCCGGTTTTGGTGGCACCCCTGCGGAAGTGGAAGACCTGCACGCCATGGGCTTGAAAAAAGCAGTGGACTTCATAGTGGACTACCAAAACCAGCCGGAAGCTGAGATTTCGTTTGAAGCAAAGACGCCTCAAGAGCTGGAGGCTCAAGCGTTGGAGACGCTGGTGAAGAAGGACGAGGTTTATCGTAAAGCACAGAAGGATCCAACCGTTGTTCGCAAATTCAGCCGGGAGCAGCGGCAGGCTTTTTCCCGGCAACGCCGCAGAGAGGACCAAACGCAGATGGGTAAGGTCCGCGATTGGTGGATGAAGCGGTTGGTCGAATCACCGCGACCGTTGCAAGAAAAGTTGGTGGTGTTTTGGCACGGCCATTTCGCCAACGAATACCGAACGGTCCGAGACAGTTATGCCATGTACGCCCAAAACGAGCTGTTTCGAAAGCACGCTGCGGGTAACTTTGGCCAGTTGCTGCACGAGATCGTCCACGACGCGGCGATGCTCCGCTACCTGGACAACAACCGTAACGTCAAAGGTCGGCCCAACGAGAACCTGGCCCGTGAGATCATGGAGTTGTTCAGCATGGGTGAGGGCAAGTACACCGAAGAGGACATAAAAGAAGCGGCCCGCGCGTTGACTGGGTACACCTACAACCAGCGCACTTGCGAGTTCACCTTCCGCGAGCGCTCACACGACACGGAGGAGAAGACGGTCTTCGGGAAGAAGGGCAATTGGGACGGCGATCAGTTGGTGGACCTGATTCTTGAAGAGCCCATTACTGCCGAATTCATCGCCGGCAAGTTGTTCGCCTTCTTCGTGCACGAAAACCCGGACGACAAGATCGTTAAACAGTTGGCCCATTTGCTGAGGGACAACGACTACGAGTTGGCTCCGACTCTCAAAGTGTTGTTCCGGTCCCAAGAGTTCCACAGCCCAAAAGCGATGGCTACGCAGATCAAGAGCCCCGTGCAACTGGCTGTTGGTTCGCTTCGTGACTTGGGAGTCCGGGCAGACAACTACGCTCCGCTGGTGAGGGCTGTACGGGAGATGGGCCAAAACTTGTTCGATCCGCCCAACGTCAAAGGCTGGGAGGGAGGCCGCACCTGGGTCAACTCGAACCGGATCTTCGTCCGGTACAACTTCGTAGCCGACGTTTTGGAAAGGATGCCCGGGCCTGGCGGACAACGGGGAATCGACGTGGTTGCTGCATTGGAGAGTAAGGACTTCACCAGTTCGGCCGAAGTTGTGGACTACCTTGCCAAGAGTTGCTTTGTGGTGTCCTTGGACGAGCAAAGACGGAGTGAGCTGATCGAGTTCCTCGGGACACTGCCGCCTTCGTCTAAATGGGAAGAACAGAAAAGAAAGGTCAACGCAAAGCTCCTCGGACTGTTGGTCCTGATCATAAGCACGCCCGAGTACCAGGTAACATAACTGCTACTGCGGGCTTGCACGCCCGCGGAATAGCAGCCAAGCGTTTATTCTTGCGCGATAACAAACCAGCTGTATTGAAGGAGAAAATCGATAATGTCTCAAATTAAGATTTCAACGCGTCGCGATTTCCTGAATCAGGGTCTTGGTCTGGTAGCTGTCGGGGCGGCGGCACCGAGTTTCTTGGCCCGATCCGCTCTGGCTGGGCCCAAAGCTCAATCCGAAGAACCGATCCTGGTGGTGGTGCAATTGAGCGGCGGCCACGATGGCCTCAGCGCCGTAGTTCCCTACGCCAACGACGACTACGCCCGCAATCG
>NYXM01000203.1 GCA_002685655.1 Planctomycetaceae bacterium | reverse complement strand
GCCCCAGGCTACGGTGATTGATGGCCGTTGGCCAATGCTAGTTTGCAATTGCGCAATTTCCAAACTCGCAGGCTAGTGAATAATCCGGGTTAGATGTCGTGGGGGCGGCACAGCCTGAGGGCCGCTCGACCAACCCTGCGAGAAAGTTGGACACAATCTCGTCGCGCAAAAAAACCCCGGACAAGTGTCCGGGGTTCTGGGTCGGATGCGGGAATCCGAATTCGCGTTTGCGATTTCTCTGACCTGATACAAGCTCTCTAGTCGAGGAATCCGACCAATTCTTGGCTGCGGCTGGGCTGTTGGAGCTTTCGTACCGCTTTCGCTTCGATTTGCCGAATTCGTTCGCGCGTTACCTTGAAAATATGGCCAACCTCTTCCAGCGTATAGCTGTAGCCGTCGCCCAAACCGTAACGCAACTTGATGATCTCGCGTTCCCGATAGCTGAGTGTTTTCAGGACTCGATTGATCCGAGACCGAAGCATCTCTTGGGACGCACCCGTCGCCGGACTTTCGGCTGCACCGTCGGGTAGCAGATCGCCAAACTGGCTATCCTCGCTATTGCCCACCGGCCGATCGAGACTGATCGGATAGCGGCTCATGGCGAGCACGCGACGAGCTTCGTCCACCGTGGTCCTGGCCTTACGAGCCGTCTCCTCGATGGTCGGTTCACGTCCCAGATCCTGCAGCAGCTGGCGTGATACGTTTCGCACGCGTGACATGGTTTCCACCATATGCACGGGAATTCGAATCGTCCGGCTCTGATCTGCCACAGCACGAGTAATGGCCTGCCGAATCCACCAGGTGGCGTACGTGCAGAACTTGAATCCACGTCGGTATTCAAATTTATCAACCGCTCGCATCAGTCCTGCATTGCCTTCTTGGATCAAATCCAAAAAGCTCAAACCGCGGTTCCGATACTTCTTGGCGATCGACACAACCAACCGTAAGTTGCCTTCAGACAGTTCACGTTTGGCTTGCTGGTACTCGGCATAAACGCTCTTCAGGTCGGCCACACGATTCCGTAGACTTTGAGGCGTTTCCTGGGTAGCGATCAAGATGTTGCGAAATTCTTGCAGCCACTTGGCACGTTCCACGGCAGGACCGCGAGCTTTCTTGTGCGCATCAATCCGCGCTTTCAAATCATCCACACGCCGGCTGAAGTCGTCCAGCGTCCGAACCAACGTCTCGATGCGCTGCGTACGGAGGCCGAGTTCTTCAACCAACCGAACGGCGCGACGGCGACGATGGGACAAACGCTGCCAAGCCGCACGTCGTTTGCTCTTCGGATGCGATCGGCTGCTTGCAATGCTGTAATCACGGCGATTGCGTTTGAGTAGGATTTCCAACGTGCATAAGTTGTGAGGCAAACGGCCGAGGATCTGGTCTTTCTCAAGGCGATCGGTAACAGAGACCTGCACGGTGCGGTCAAAGGGGAGCTCCCCTTCGTGGACGCGTTTGAGGACCTTATAGGCCGATTGAATTACGTAGTCGCATTCAAGTAATTTGGTGCGAAATCGACGGCGCGTAACTTCGATCTTTTTGGCGAGTTCGATTTCCTGTTGGCGCGTCAGCAAGGGAATTTCACCCATCTGAGTCAGGTACATGCGAACCGGGTCATCAGACCATGACTCGCTTTCCTCTGCCGCCAACAAGAATTCGTCTTCTTCATTGTCGGTAGTTTCGGCTGGCGTCGTATCGCTCTGCTCGGTTCTGACAACTCCTTCTTCATCATCAACTGTGACAGTAGTAGACAGCTTTTGAAAGCCATCCTCTTCATCGGTACGAGAAACATCTTCTTCAAAATCATCGAGTAACGTGTCGAACAAGACAGTACTCCTTCACTAGGGTCTACAACCTGGCCAATTGCAACGGGCGTTGTTGGGCAAACAGTGCGTGACCGAATTCAATTTCGGTTGTAGCAACGCCCTGTGACATTCCAACGGGGCTTTCCAATCATGGCGATTCACATTCAAGCGAATCTCGCAACTCTACCACCTCTTTGATGGTTTTCATTCGTCGCCCAAGCAATTGGTAAAAGATTGCGTCTGGGCAGCTAACGAAAGCTACCGAAAGTCAACCCAGCTTTACCAAACCGCTAGGCATGGGACCAATAAGGGGTGTGGATCGCGTTGGTCGGGGAAGAAGGGTGGGGATGCTGATTAAACAAACGGGCGAAGTCAATAAGAAGCCTCCGAACCGATATCGTTTGCAAAGTGAATGGACACTCCAATTCACCCCCAGTGCTTTCACCCCCCCGGCCAGCAATATCAACTCCAGCAGTGCACGGCGCAACTGTGTAAGTGCATAAATTCTAACTACCCACGGCGTCAGGTCTAGACTTTTGCCGGGAAGAATTTCGAGATCTTCGCTCACAGTCCCCGTTCTGGTTGTTGCTCGCCCAGAAATAGTCCTAATCGCGGGATGCTGATCCTGGTGCGCCCTTGCTCGTGTGGGCACTGGATATCCTTGTTTCACCGCGCCAGAATACGTAGCATGAAGGCTTGGTTTTCCTTCGTTTCAGTTGTGCATGGCTTTCGGAAACTCGGTCAGAACATGGTGTCTGGTATGGATTTAGCAGGACAAGTTGCAGTCGTCACGGGCGCTAGCATGGGCATCGGTCGTGCGACCGCTTTGGCCCTGGGAAGAGCCGGCGCCAAGGTCGTAGTGAATTACCGGTCACACCCGGAACAGGCGGAAGAGGTCGTTGGGCAAATCCAGCAAGATGGTTCCCAAGCGATTGCTTTTCAGGCTGACGTAGCCGTGCAGGCAGCGGTCGAGAGTTTGGTTGAGGCTGCCGTTGGCGAGTTTGGAAAACTGGATATTGCCGTCAGTAATGCCGCCTATAGCGAGCGGGAGCCATTTTTTTCCGCGGACATGACGGGCTTCCATCGGACGATCGACGTAACCATGTGGGGTGCCTTCTACCTGGTCCGCGCCGCCGCGCGCCAGATGATTGAACAGCAATCTGGGGGAGCTATTGCGGTAGTGAGTTCGCCGCACGCGTTCGTCCCCGTGCCGAGTTCCATGGCGTACAACATGGCCAAAGCGGCTCTCGATCACATGGCACGAACCGCCGCAATTGAACTAGCTGAGCACAAGATTCGTATCAACGTGATCCAGCCCGGTTGGACAGACACGCCTGGCGAAAGAAAATTCGCGAGCGAGGAAACACTGCAGAATGCCGCCAAGTCGATACCGGCCGGACGATTAGGAACTTCCGAGGAAATGGCGAAGGGAATATTGTTTCTCTGCGACCCAACGAACGATTACACAACCGGCGCAACATTGCTCATCGATGGCGGAATCACCTTGCCCTGGTGGGCAAACCGCGGTTCCGCAGCCCCAGCATGAACGAGAATTATGGCCGTTCGATACCTCTTGCCGTGTGAAATGTGCGGCAGCACAACGCCCGTCGACATGAGCCAAGCCGGCGGTTCTGTTATGTGCGGTTGCGGCGAGACGCTCGAGGTGCCGTCACTGCGGGCGATCCGTGAACTGACTCCCAGCAGCGAAGCTACCGACGCACGCAAGTACCAGTGGAACCCCGCCGCCGGAGTGACTTTTGCCAGCGGCGTGGTCATCGCTTTGGTCGGCGCGGGCGTGGCTCTTTTCATGCATCTGAATTCACTTGAGCTAACCAATCTCGAACCACCCCCAGAAGATGAGGTCGCTGCCTGGATCGCGGAGGTAGACAGTGCGGCGCCGGAAGAACTGATCGAAATGTGGAACGTCGCCCGACATGTCGGATTGGGGGACTATCACGCGTCACCATTCGTTCAGGCACGCATGGTGTCCCAGCGGTTAGCGATGTACCGCAACATAGGCTTGATCGTCGTGGCGAGCGGACTGGCCTTTGCCGGTAGTTCAGTCTTTCTGCGACGGAGGTCTGCCTGAAGAGCTCAGGATTCTCCGAGGAATTCCTGCCCGATAGTCGCCTTTCGCTCCGCGAAAGACGACAATAAAAGATCGACACTTCTCAGCGAAGAAGCTCTTGTCGGTCCGTCAGCGGCGGTTCAGACCACTGCGACGAGAAGCGATTGCGAGTCGCCAACCGCACCATCTCCAGGTTCTCCTTGTTAATTACCACCAGAACTCGCTTGATGAACGCTGCGGCAACCAGTACGTAAGAAGTTGACGTTTCCCCAATTCGCCACTTCGTCCAGCGGTCAAGCCGCGGATATTCGCCCAACACGCGAGCCATGCGAGGATCGTCCTTTCGAATCGGAATCATCGTTCGGCAGGCCTCGCAGATTCCCTTCTCCAAGCAAGCGGGACTGACAGGTTGCTGGCAGGTGCTACAAAGCTCCAACGCCGAACCCAGGATCTGCTGACCGCTAACTGGACACGTCACCAGATACTCTGGCAGCACGTCTTGACCGGTCTGCTCGCACGCTTTGAGTTCGCTGATTAAGACTCGGCGACCGCTCATTGCGCAAACCTGGATCGCTTCTCGCGCGGCAATCCGACCGTCGTCCGTTGCGGCGATCGCGTGCGACTGAATCCCGGTGACTGGACACTGAAACGCCGGTGGATCGACCAGCCCAGCCACAAGCTGCCTTGCCCAACCAGAGAACGCGACCTCTGCTGAGACATCGTCGATCACAAATTCAATCTTGCCGGCGGCATACTGGCACCAGAACACCGAAGCCAGAACGGCGGCACGATCCGGAATCGCGTCGCCCGTCGCCGCCAACTGTTCTTGGGCCACTGCACACCAGGCCCGTACATCATCTTTCACGAGAAGCGGCAGTGAACCCGCCGGCGGCTGGTACGAAGTCAAACCCAATGCCACGACCTCGACTTTCTCCAAGATGACGCCCTGTGAGTCCGTGAAACGGTGGACGAGCCGAGGCTGATTGGAGTCGCCGGAAACCAACCACGTTTGCCGCAACAACGGCCGGTCTTCCAAAGTACAACCACTCAAGTGCAACGTGCCGCCATCCACCGCATAGGCTTTGAATAATCGAGCCGATATTTCGTGCACGCGAAGGGCTGGCGCAGTGGAAACCGCGTACGGCACGCTGTCGGCGCAGCTCAGCTGCTCCATCAACCAGGCCAGGAATTGACCATCAACCGGAACCAGCGTCGTATCGTTTGGGTGAGCCTGATCCTTGTCGGCAACTTGCACCGGTGGAGAGTTTTCCGAAGGCCTCGGACAGCCGCCATAGACCAGCTGCGCGATTTTCGCGCCGCGAAAGAAGGCCCTGTGGCGGTCGGGAATGTCAAACGTCAATTCGTCACGACCCGATGATGCTACGGAGACCTTTAGCGTCTCCAACGCCCACTGCACGTACTGCCGGACGCCCTCGTCAATTGCCACTGCTTCATCAAGTTTCATGACGTGCTGCCTACCACAGGCGAGAGCTGAGTTGCAAGTCCGCCAAACTTCAGACGTTAGTTAATCAACCTCAACACAAATTACAAATAGCAATTAGAAGCTACCAGTCCAGACATGCAGCGCTCATCGAGAAAAACCTCACTTTTTGCGCAACACGAAGACAATATCCTCGGTCGAATTGTCAATTTTCAGCGGTGATTCGACATCATACGCGAAGTCGTACGCCGCCACCATTTCCAGACCTTCGATCTTCTGCACCAGGTCCAACAGCTGGCGATGGGTGTAAGTGCGAAAGATCACCGTATCTTCGATCCGAAAACCCCGCGTCGGTGTGTACACATCGAAAGTCATGCGGCAGCGTTCTTCGCGTGCTTCCAGGTCGCGCGCGGTTGACCACAGACGCGAATTGACACACAAGCTCCCCCGTTGGGCCGACCAAGACTCTTCGTCGATTGGATCGGTCGTGGTCGGCGTCAGATGCAACCCCAACAGATACAGTCCCCCTGGATTCAGACAGTCGGCGATACAGTGCAAGTGCGCATGCGCACTTTCCCGATCAAGCAAATGACGAAAGCTGTTGATCATGTTGAATGCGGCATCCACGCGTCGTGGCAACTGGAATTCGGACATATCGGCCACGAACGCCGTGGGACGAAATCCGTGCCGCACGAGCCGCTTGTTGCAATAATCGACGGCCCGTTCGTTCAGGTCGAGCCCAGAGACGTCGTATCCCGCCTTGGCCAATCGAAACATGAGCCGCCCGGTACCACACGCAGGCTCGAACACAGTCTGCACACGGCGGCTGGCATGTTTCTCAAAACACACTTGGAGAAAATCTAGCTCGGCCTTCCAATCTGACCCAAAAACCAAATCGTAATAGCGAGGGAAATCGTACAGGTGGCCTTGAATGGTCTCGTTCATGCTCGCGCGTAGTTCCTGGGCGATGACCCTGGCCCGCTGGTTGACCCTCGGAACGGGCGGATCTATTGTGGAGTGCGTAATCTTGTGGATTTTGGCTAAATGTCAATGCTCGTTACTGAGGCAAATCGCAATGAAGATTCAACTCTGTGTCATTGTGTCGCTTTCTTGCCTGGTTGGCGAGGTGTGGGCACAAGGTGATACGGCCGTCGCAGTGAGCCCCATCACCAAGAAGATCGTTTGGCCCCGTCAGTCTTTTGTGGGGACGGTGGCACCTTCCCGACAAAGCGTCGTTGGTAGCG
>NYXM01000120.1 GCA_002685655.1 Planctomycetaceae bacterium | reverse complement strand
TGCCATTTCTGAAGCGTGGAGTTCGTCGGTTTCCGACTGTGCCTCCGATCCAGTCACGAACTCCGTTCCGGTCAGTGGCAGCAGATCACCCAGCTCCGTGGCATCGACAAAGTACTTTCCGACGAGCACTCGAGCACGTCCTGAACGAACAGAGTGAACCGTCACAGCTCTCACACGATCGTGTTCGACATCGGCCGAGATTGCTCGTTGCTCTGTCAGAACGACCAGTTGCCCGGAACTGCGATACGGTGCCAGCCACGCTTCGAGAACGGCCAGGGCCACTCGCGGCTCGTGACACAGCCGGGACACATTTCCATTTCCAGGATTCAGATTAGGTTTCGACCGTGCCGCATCGAGCAACGGGTAATTCCGTCGATAGTAATCACGGATACGCTTCCGCAATTCCCTGTAGGAACTGTTCGCACCTGAAGATTCAATCCAGCGATGCTCGTCGGGGGGAACGCCCTGTGCCGTCAATTGACCGCCGATCCAGTCGGTTCGTTCGGTCATGACAACGTGCAGACCGTTCCGCAGGGCTGCTATTGCCGCTGCACAACCTCCCAGACTTCCGCCAATGATCACGACGTCTGCCTGGATTTCCCCGCCAGATCGCTCCGCTGAATCTCGAACCCGCGATTGCGCCTGCGCCGACGTCAGCCGACGCGACACGAACAGGCCGGCGGCACCAGCCACGGTTGAACAGAATCCTCGGCGATCCAGTCTCATTGCAACTCCCGTGATCTCATGACGGCAAGATCGGGTTCGTCGTTTTGGCCACAACCCGAGTAGCCGGATGTGCCAAGGGATGGGTGTATGAAGGCAGCACGCGCGAGCCGTGGCTGGTCAAAGGCCGAGCGCGACCAATCTGAATCGCTCAGTGCGATCTCCAGCCGACCGCGCCAGTCGGTAATTCTCTCGAACGAATACAAAAAGTATGGTAGAACGTAAGGCAGCGTTTCCTTGCCACAGCCTGAGATCGGCGCTATCCTAACGTGAGGAAGCAGGCAAACCTACCCCACAACATGTGTGCACGGCGCGCTGATGTGACAAGGATTAGACTCAAGCCCTATTCCGTCCCCGACATGCGAGGAACCGTGATGCTGGTTCATCCTTCAATTCAGGCGGCGCGAAAGTGGTGTCGTAATATCTCGGTACTGAGCCTCGCCATTCTGAATGCGAGTATTCTGTCTGCTGCCCCATTGCGAATCGGTGTTCTGACCGAAAAGGCTTCGCTTGACGAGATGGGGCAGCACAGCCGGGCTGCATGGACAACCGCCAACACCTTGGGCCAGGCTGAGCTTCTGGTGCAGCAGGTGAAAGGTCCATTTGCTGACACGTCCGGCAACGTTCGGCAACTGAGCGACTTTGATGTTATCTGGTATCACCAAGGGGACGCCATCAGCCGCAATGGCATGTACGGTGGCTCGAACCTCGCTGAGATCCGCAAGTACGCCGAAAGCGGCGGCGGCGTGTTACTCTCGGGTGGGGCATTGGCAATGGTCGCCCAACTTGGGCTCGAACCCCGCATGCGCCCCCAACGCCACGAATTGGACGGCTACCGCCAGCAACCGGCCGGCATCGTTCCTGTCGAAAAAGCGCATCCCGTCTTCTCGGGCCTGCAGCCTGAAACCGATGACGCCGTCGTATGGCTTGGCCGCAGAGGCTGCCGCGCCGTGGCCGATTTTCTTTGGGGAGGACCCGCCGAAGGCATGGTTCTGGCCAAAACGCCTGCCGGTCGCGAGAATCCGCTCGTGGAATACACGTTGGGTAAGGGACGCGTCATTGTCTTGGGGTGGCGTTTGCCGGATTATGCCGACACACAAAGCCCTCACCGTGACAACCTCGTCCGCCTGACAGCCAATCTGCTTGACTATCTGGGCGATTCGAGCACGTGGCAGCAAGTCATCGTTCGTTCTGAATTCCCGGCCGTTGCCTCTCCGGACGAGCCCGGCATTTCGTCTCAACAATGGCGTGCGCTGCGCATGGCAGTCGAAGACCTGTCGTCGAGCTTTCCCGATCGCTACCAGAAGGGTGAAGACTACCTGAAGCGTCTGGAGACACTTCGCGCCGAACACGATCATCTTGGCTCCGACGCCGATTCCAGTCAGTACGCCGCCATTGCCGAAAGATTCGAGTCGCTTAAGCGCGAGACCCTGCTGGCCAATCCGTTGCTGGACTTCGATCGGCTCCTGATGATCCGACGCCGAGCCGACCGGCTGGGGCTGCCGATCAACTATAACGGAAACTGCGACATCGATCCGGCCGGTTACGACAACACACTTGTCGCGCTGTCGCCCGTTCGGCCCGACGGCAAACTGACAACGGTCTACAAACCCGACGGGGATCGGTTCATCGGTGACATTGATCTGCACTACGCCGCAGACCGGTTGCTGATGTCGACGCCCGATGACAAAGGTCGATGGCGGATTGCCGAGTTGCATCTCGACGGAGGGCAACTCACGCCACTCGCGCTGATCGACGACGCGGACGTGCACAACTACGACGCCTGCTACCTTCCCGACGACCGTATCGTCTTCACCTCGACGGCACCTTTCATCGGCGTCCCCTGTGTTGGTGGGCGTTCCAAGGTTGCTAACCTCTATCTCCGAGAACACAGTGGCCGCATTCGTCGCCTGACGAATGATCAAGACCATAACTGGTGCCCGACAGTGCTGAACGACGGGCAGATCATGTACCAGCGCTGGGAATACGCGGACATTGCCCACACCTTCACACGACTACTGTTCCGCGCCCATCCAGACGGCAGCCAGCAGACTGCGTATTACGGCAGCAACTCGTTCTGGCCGACCAGTATGTTCTATGCTCGCCCGGTGCCAAACCATCCGTCGAAGGTCGTCGCCGTCATCGGCGGTCATCATGAGGCACCGCGCCAAGGCGAACTCGTTGTCTTCGATCCCGCGCAAGGCGATCACGAGGCGGATGGCGCTGTGCAGCGGATTCCGGGCTACGGCAAGAAGGTCGAGCCGGTCATTCTGGATGGGTTGATCGGTAACAGTTGGCCCCGCTTCCTGCATCCCTATCCGCTCAGCGACAAATACCTACTCGTTTCCTGCAAACCGACGAGAACGGGACTTTGGGGTGTCTACCTGGTCGACATTTTCGACAACTTCGTGTTGCTTCATGAGGAGCCCGGTCGGGCGATGCTCGAACCGGTCCCGTTGCGCAAGACGGCGAGACAGCCAGTCTTGCCCGACAGGGTCGAGCCGGATCAGAAGCAGGCCACGCTGTTGGTTCAAGATATCTATCAGGGCGATGGTCTGCGCGGAGTACCCCGTGGCATGGTCAAATCACTTCGCTTGGTCAGCTATGAGTTCACGTTTCACGGTATCGGAGGCGAGCCGTACCGTGTCGGGTTTGATGGCCCCTGGGACGTAAAACGAATCCTGGGCACGGTGCCTGTCGAGGCCGATGGTTCGGCGCACTTCCATGTTCCGGCCTCGACGCCAGTGGCGGTCCAGCCGCTCGATGCCGAAGGAAAGGCGCTCGCTCTGATGCGAAGTTGGTATACCGCGATGCCGGGCGAAGTCGTTTCGTGTGTCGGGTGCCACGAGCAACAGAACACAGCTCCGCCACTGCGCGCGACACCGCTTGCTGCAAAGCGTCAGCCTTCGGAGATCAAACCGTGGTACGGCCCGGCGCGTGGGTTCTCGTTCGCACGTGAAGTCCAGCCTGTGCTGGACGCCTATTGTGTCGATTGCCATCACGGTGCCAAAGAAGGGGCAGGTACCGTTGCCGGAACGGCCCGTAGGGTGCTTCGCACAACGGTACCTGACCCCTTTTTGGACCCTAACCAAAAGACGTTCGATCTAACGGCCCGGCCTCCGGAACGCGTCCCGTCGGCCTTTCAGATGTTCTTCGAGCCGTCGTATATGGAGCTGCACCGATTCGTACACACGCCCACACTCGAAAGCGACGCACACCTGCTGCCCCCGCGTGACTTCCACGCCGACACGAGCAAGTTGATTCAGATCCTGCGCGACGATCATCATGGCGTTCGACTGAGCAGCGAGGCATGGGACCGCCTCATCACTTGGATCGATCTGAACGCTCCGGCCCACGGCACGTGGCGAGAGGTTGTCAGCCACGTACCCGACAAGGCCGTTTTGGCCGACGAAGGAGCGGTGCGCCGCCGCGAGCTGCACCGACGCTACAGCGGAATCGATGAAGACCCCGAGGCTATCTATCCGACGGCTGTTCTCACCGCCAGCGATCACGCCAGCGCGACCACGCCGACTTCACCGAAAGACCCCGACAGTTCTGTCCGTCCGGCAAGAATTGTGGGAGCACCGAGGGCTGCAAAAGCAGAGACCAGCGTCATCTCGGTCCTGTCCAATGGACAAGATGGCACGATGCGCATCGAGCTTGCCGAAGGAGTGACGCTGGAACTCGTCCGCATTCAACCCGGCAGGTTCAACATTGGATCCGAGCACGGCTACCCCAACGAGCGCCCGGCTCATCCGATCACCATCGACAAAGCCTTCTGGCTGGGGCGGCTGGAGGTCAGCAATCGGCAGTATGCCTGTTTCGACGGCAACCACGGCAGTGGCCTGGAGACTGGCGAACAGTACCAGTTCGGCGATCACGAACGCGGTCATCATCTGAGTCGACCCGAGCAGCCGGTCGTTCGTGTCTCGTGGAATCAGGCCATGGCCTTCTGTCAGTGGCTCTCCCAAGAGACAGGTATGCGATTCAAGCTGCCGACCGAAGCACAATGGGAGTACGCCTGTCGCGCCGGTACCGCGCGTCCATTTTGGTACGGCACGCTCGACGACGACTTCAGCCGACTAGCCAATCTTTCCGACGCCACGCACCAGACGGTCGATTATCCGCACGTGCCCACGGCTCTTCCTCCTTGGCGACCAGCCGAAACGCGATTCGACGACCACTGGCGCGTCTCCGCACCCGTCGGCACATTCCAGCCGAACCCGTGGGGGCTTTCCGACATGCATGGTAACGTCTCGGAGTGGACCGAGTCGGCATATAGGCCGTATCCCTATCGCGTTGACGACGGGCGCAACAACGGCGTGAAAGCTGGGCACAAGACGGTTCGCGGCGGCTCATGGCTCGACCGACCCCGCCGTGCCCGGTCGGCATTTCGTTTGCACTACGAGGCTTCACAAGCGGTGCATGATGTCGGCTTCCGTGTCGCTTGTGAAATCGAACATAACGGAAAAGATCGCCCGGCAGAGTCGCGTTGACGAAACCTGACGTCTTGTTCCCGTTCATAACTGACTGACGGCATCGGTGGGGAGACGCCTCCATGAGCTCCAAGCTTCAACGGCAAATCGAACGAGGTTTCACTCTCGTTGAGGTGCTGGTCGTGATCGCCATTATCGGCATCTTGGTGGCGATCTTGTTGCCCGCAGTTCAGGCGAGTCGCGAGGCAGCGAGACGTGCGTCGTGCTGGAATAATCTGAAACAAATCGGACTGGCGCTGCACCACAGTCATGATGAACACAAGCGATTTCCACCGGGACGCGGTGCACCCTTTCCAATGGTATTTTCGACCCATACACACTTGTTGCCGTACTGCGAAGAGACTGCGTCGTGGAGCAACGTAGATTTTTCCTCCCCGCCCACGACGTTTACGCTCTCGAATGGGACCGTCTTGGACGGGTCGGCGAACTTAAAAGCCGCACGGACAGTTGTTTCTTTGTTTCTTTGTCCGAGCGACACCTCAGTTGGCCGAGTTTCCGGCTCTGAGTACGGCGCGACGAATTACATTGCCACCTCCGGAAGCGGAACGGCTGATTCTGGCAGTCTCAACAAGTCCGACGGTGTTTTTTACACGGCCTCTAGAACCGCATTCCGCGACGTGCGCGACGGAACATCACATACAGCGGTGTTTAGCGAACGCACAGTTGGTCCTGGACAACTCACTGGCGTAGCCACTCCGAGCAACCTGCAGCGGTACATGTGGGAGTTTTCAAACAGAAACAGCACGACACCTCAGGCCTGCGCGTCACGGATGCACGGGAGCTGGTACGGCACTCGTGGAGCGAAATGGATCATCGGCAACTACGGAAACACGCTTTACAACCATTACTATGGCCCGAATGCGCCACAGTGGGACTGCATGAACATAACGCAACAGATGGGGCTTACAACAGCTCGCAGCTTCCATCCCGGCGGAGTAGGAGTCGTGTTTTGTGACGGAAGTGTGCAGTTCATCAGTGACGGAGTGGAGCTGAAGATCTGGCGCAGCTTCGCGACACGTTCTGGGGGCGATTCCGCTCCCCAAATGAGTAGCTCGACACACAGAGGTTGACGGTCTGCATCACCTATTCCAATGACATCAAGAACGCGAACAGGTCGTGCAACTGCTTGACCGTCAGTTGCTCAGCGAAATTGTCGGGCATGAGAGATGTTTTGAGCACCTGGAACTCTTCCAGATCACGTTTGAGAAACGAGTGAAAACGCCCATTCTCTTCCCGAAACTGGATGCTGAAATTCGACTCGTTGACTCGCAGACCTTTGAGTACCTTGCCCGCGTCAGTAACGACCTGCACCGCTTCATACTGCGGATCGATAAACTTCGAGGATTGCAGGATTGACTCCATGATGTACTCAGGCGAGCGGCGAACGGCGATACGATCCAGTGCCGGGCCTACGCGACCGCCCTTCTTGTTGACAGTGTGGCATTTTGAGCACTGGGCTTTGGCCTTCTCGTCGAAGAAAAGCGGCTGGCCGAGTTGCGCGTCTCCAGACAAGTACGGTTGCCAATTCTTGTCAGCCGGCGCGCGTCCCAATTGGCGAATATAGGCGATGATCTTTGCGATCTGTTCATCTTTCAACGATTCGCCAAGCTTCTTCATGGTCGTTTTTGGGACGCCGTTTTGGATGACGCGGGCGATGTCATCGTCCTTGTCGCCGTGTAGCCAGCGGTCGTCGGTCAGGTTCGGCCCTTTGCCGCCGCGACCGCTGCCACCGTGGCAACCGCTGCACAGACCGCGGTACATCGCCTTGCCTTCCGCCAGCGCGGCCACTTGCTCTGGTGAAGGCTCTTGCGGCGATTCGTTGTCGTCAGCCAACGTGTTTGCGGCGAACATTAACACGACTGCAACGGACAGACCGGCGCCAGTCATCAAGGCGTGGCGGGGGTCGAGCAGAGCGGACCCACGGGCGATTTGGGATCTGGAGGCTCGCTGACCCAAGCTGTGCCCATGTGCCCGTAGACACCAGTCGCCCGACACTGGTCTGAAATGCCCATGAAGCGATGTCATGCCGTCGGATGGTGTCATGGTGAACGTGTCGGCATTTCTTGAGCCTCTGTATACGGGACATGCCAGCGCTTGAAAACCTCGGCTACCCTCCCTGTCTTGGCCAGTTCGTTCAGAGCCTCATCGATCGCGGCTTTCAAGTCGTCATCTCCTTTTCGGACCGCCGCGCAGATTCCAAAATGATCGACCGCTTCCGAGCCACCGCCGATGAACTTCAACTTCCCAGGCCAATGTTGCTCGGCCAGCCAATGGCCGCGACTCGAAATCACGTAGCCAGTTTGTTCTTCACCCTTGGCTACCGCCGACAAGATCGCTTCGAGCGTTGGATAAGCCCGTACGTCACGCCCGTCAAGCCCGTGTACCGCGACTCCGCGCTGGACTGCCAGGGGAGCATCTTCGGCTGGGGCCGCCCGATCGGCGCGAACGACATGCTGGTATGTAGCATAGTAATACGGTTTCGAATAGATGACCCGCTTACCGAACCGATCGTCCGGCATCACTCCCAGCATCACGTCGCAGAACTTCTTATTGGCCAGCTTCGACGGATAGGAATCGTGCGACGAGTAGGCCCAATAGACACGTAGCGAGACGCCCAACTGCTCGGCCAACAGGCCTGCAATCTCGTAGTCCAAACCGGATGCTTCGGGGTGCACTGTCGAGAAGGGCAGATTGTTGTGGTCCAACCCGACGACCAACTCACCCGCCGATCGTAACCGCTGCAGACCCCCGTAGTCTGTTTTCGATCGCTGGCGACGGTGCATCTGTGGTTCGAGCCCACGGTCGGTTGGCTTGCGGTGAATGGCGCCGGTTTGTTGCGGTTTCACGAAGGGCGGAAAGTGGGGCACATGGTAGCGGCTCAGCGCGCTCGACACCGTGCCGTTCTGGGCAAGCTTCTGGACAGCCGCATCCACGTGATGCTTCAACTCGTCGTCCCCCCGCCGCATCGCGATGGCGATGTTCCAGTGATCTTCCGGCACATAACCCGGAACAACCTCCAGCTCGAATTCGGGTGTCGTGTGCAATATCCAACCGACGTTGGCCCAGACGTAGGCATAGTCGATCCCGCCGTCGTGGAGCGACTTGAGCACGGCCAACTGCGTGCGAAACAGCCGCCGCCGGTAGCCATGCTGACGAAGGTAGTAATCGGCGACCGATCCGGCATCGGTGCCCAACCGCCGTGATTTGTCGCCCTTCAGCTCGACTAGCGACTTCACACACGGACCGTCGCGCAGCCCGCTTCCCGAAAAACCGCGGCGCACGACCAGCAAATAGCCTGTCCCATAGTACGGCTTCGAGTAGATCACCTTGCCGGCCAGCTCCTCTTCATCATCGACTGCGCCTGGATCGATCGCCGCGCCAAAAGCAAGATCGCATTCGCCGTCGAGCAACTCGCCAATCGCTGTCTCACGTTGCACGTCGATCCACTCGAGGCGCAGTCTGAGATCCAGCTCGCGGGCCAGGGCGCGGGCTAACTCGACGTCCAAGCCCGGTCGGTCCTCTTTCGCGCTCGAAAAGGGCAGATTCGCGGGATCCATGCTGACGACCAGCTCACCGCGTTCGCGGATGCGCTTCCAGGCGTCATAAGCAACCTGGCGACCGTCCGTGTTGGCGAACGGAGCGCGGTATGCGACGCCTTGCTCGGAAAAAACCTTGCTGACCTGACCATTGGACAGGACCATTCGCAAGGCGCGGTCAATATCGGCCAGCAGTCGCTTGTCTTTTGCTCGGACGGAAAAGGCCATATTCCACCGCTGGTGCGGAACGTATTCCGGCACGCGGCGCAGCGGCAGTTCCCGGTGCTCGTGAAGATACCACGCCGCAAAATCGTCATCGACAAACGCGGCATCCAGCTTCTGGTCGACAAACTCGTCCAGGATCTGCTCACGCGTCTTGAAACGAATCGCCGTGTGGTCCTCTGACGACAGAGCAACTGAACCGCTTACGATTCCGACTCGCTTGCCATTCAGGTCTCCCACAGACCTGATGCCGTGCGAGTCCTTGTGGACGACGAGCCCGAAGCGGCTGCCGGAGTATGGCGTACTCCACGCGAGTTCGCGCGACGGTCCCGAACCATGCGGCTGGCCGATGACTACGTCGCAGCGGCCATTTTGGATGTACTTCCACGAGCAAGACGCGCTGGCGCACCAATGCCACTCGACCTGCCGACCGAGTTGTTTCGCCACGAGCTGCACGACCGCGACATCTAGGCCAATTGCCTTTTCGTCCGGCCCGCGACCGGTGCGAGGCATAGCGGTGGGGACAGCGCATACAACGAGCGTTTCGTTATCGGCTTCCTTTGACTTCTCGTCCGGCCATGCAAGCCCCGAATCGAGGAGCAATAGCAAACAGGCTAAGACCAGGCATCGACTGCTAAGGGTCACCGGCATTCCACTTCTTCCTCCAGCCTACCGGTCAAACGACTGACAATCCGATGACGTTCACTTGGGCAATGCAAACACAAACAGCGTGTTCCCCCGGCGGCCGTCGCGTAGCCACGGAGCGCCGTCTCCAGCGAATCCGGCCGTCCAGCCGCCCCAACCTACGCACACGGCAAGGTACTGTTTGCCGTCGAGCGTGTACGTGATCGGCGAAGCGTGATGGCCTGATCCGCATTGGAAGTGCCACAGGTCTTCACCCGAGCTGGCGTCGTAGGCCGTGAGGAATCCTTCGGCATCACCGGTGAGCACCAATCCACCCGCAGTGGTGAGCGCTCCGGCAACCATGGGAGAACGCGTAGCGACGTCCCATTTGATTTCGCCGGTCGCTGCGTCGATTGCCCGCAGTGCGCCAGACGCCTCGCCATCGATCAACGTCAACGAGCTTCCCCAGTAGGGTTGACCTTTAATATAGAACGCCTTGCCCGAAGTGAACTTTGCACAATTCTCGATCACCGGTACATAGGCCAAACCGGTGCCTGGATGATACGCCATTGGATTCCATTCTTTACCACCCGCCGCGCCGGGGCAAACACGGACGCCCTCTTCCGTCGGCATCGCGTCCGGGCTGACGAACGGTCGGCCCGTTTTGGGATCGAGTCCGTCTGCGCCTTTGGTC
This sequence comes from Planctomycetaceae bacterium, assembly GCA_002685655.1. The sequence continues at coordinate 8,548 of NYXM01000120.1, read as the reverse complement.
CGGTCAGACCAAGTGACTTCGCAGAACGGTTTGCCGTAGATAAACTCTCCGTTCTCGCGGTTCAGGCAATAGAAGTACCCGTTGCGATGCGCCTGGACGAGAGCTTTGATCTGCTGACCGTCCCGCTCGATGTCGACCAGTACCGGCGTGTTGACTCCATCGTAGTCCCACACGTCGTGCGGGCTGTTTTGAAAGTGCCACTTGTACGTACCGTCATCGGGATTGAGGGCGACGATAGAACAGGTGTAGAGATTGTCTCCCTTGCGAACTTCGCCATTGAAGTCAGGCGAAGGATTGCCGATGCCCCAGTAAAGTGTGTTCAATTCGGCGTCGTACGTCCCGGTCACCCATGCCGAGCCCCCTCCGGTTAGCCAGGAACTCTCTCCCCACGACTTCAGCGCCTCTTTGGCATGTTCCGCCTCATCGTCCTCCGCAGGCACGGTGTAAAAGCGCCATTGGCGCTCACCGGTCTCCGCGTTGTAGGCGTCGATGAACCCACGAATGCCATACTCGGCGCCACTAATGCCAATGATCACTTTTCCTTTAATCACTAGCGGCGCGACTGTGGCACTGTATGCCATCTTGTAGATGTCTTGCTCCTCTTCGCCGTTTTCGTTGTAGGCAGTAATTGCTGTGTCCCAGATCTCTTCACCGGTGTTTTTGTCGAGGCACACGAGATGCGCGTCGAGCGTCGACATGTACAGGTTTTCGCCGTAGACGGCAAAGCCCCGATTGACGGCGTCGCAGCAGAGGGCCATGTTCTCCGGCAGCGACTTTTGGTAGTGCCAAAGTTGCGAGCCCGTCTTGCAATCGATCGCGTAGGCGTGGTTCCACGGCGTCGTGATGTACATGATGCCGTCAACCACCAAGGGCGTGCATTCAAAGCCGTCCAGCACACCCGTCTGAAACGTCCAGACCGGCAACAGATCTGAGACGTTGTCTTTGTTGATCTGATCGAGCCCGCTGTAACGTTGGCTGTTGTAGGTGCGACCGTACATCAACCAATTGGCGTTGTTGTCTTGAGCCGTCAAGAGGTCCTCATCATCGACGGCCCCCACCGGTTCAACATCATCGATGGCAACGGCGAATGGTACGCGTGATGCGTACGTCGCAGACTCTTCTTTTGGCGCGGGCTCAGATTCCGTGCCAGGCTCGGTTTCCGGCGACCTTTCAGAACCGTCCGGCTCGGCCTCTGCCGTCTCTTGGTTCGTCTCGGCTTGTTCCTCGGAATTCTTCTTTAGCTCTTCCAGTTCCTGACGTAATTGCTCTGCTTCCGCTTCCGCAGTTCGCGCCTCCTCTAACGCCGCCTCAGCCTGCTGCCGGGCTTGCTCGGCCACTTGTTGGCCGCAACCGGAGACTCCCACGAACAACGCAATGAACAACAGCGGCGTGAAGCCAATTCCAACACGGAAGTTAACGATCGACTGAAGAGAATGGTACTTGGTCACCACAACGCCTCCCTGTTTTCTGAAAAGATCAAAATCGTGGCGTTTCGACGTCGGACAGCCGCCATCATATCAACCGCCGTGCGCGAATCAAGTAATGTGACGCATCTGAACTAGCCCGGCGAAACTCGGCTCGGCCCATGCGAGCGATAGCAAGGCGGCCGCGGAGAAGAAGGAGGAGAAGGGGAGAAGGACATGTTCAAAGCTCTCCCCAACCTCCAAAGTGACAAAGTCTGTCAGCCGGTGGAAATGAAAGTTCTACGGAACGAATTATGGGGTCCTTCTTTAGCCCATTATGTGGATGAGTAGGTCGGATTCTCCCAACCCGTGCCGCAGTGGCCCCGATTCAGGCGCTGTCGTGACAGTCGTCACCGACTTGAGCAGTTTGCAAATCTGCGCCAGCGATTTCGGCGGCATGAGAAGAAAGAAAGCCTCGGGTGGTTCCAAAAGCTGCAGCAAATGAAACCACCCAAAACGTGACACGCCAGCGGGGCAGAAGCTGACAGAGCCGACGCCGAGGCTAGACATATTCTAGTCAAGAGATTCGAAAACAACAGCAAGAAAAGACTTCCCCACCGAACTCTTCGTGCCGACGAACCCTTTGAGAACGTTGTACGCTTGAAGAGGCATCTGCCCATTTCTTGCCAATTTGACCAAAGATCTAGGTACCTTGTCGGTCTAATGCAATAGCGACGAAGAAAAACCGCTGAATTGAGGCAGGAGACCTGATTGCGCGAGTTTTGTAGCTTGTTATCGTTCAACAGACAGTCCTGGCTCTCACGCATTGCGATGAACTACCTGCATTCGCAGCTCGAACGGCAAGGGCGATCGTCAGTTGTCTTCCGATCCGAACTGCCTGAACCGGCGCCTCCAGCGCGGGCAGTCGAAAGGTGTGAAGTTTCGCTATCTCCAAATGATGGCGGGGATCGTATGAGACATTGCTTTTTACTTCTGATCGCAATCATGGGTCTTCTGGTCGGATGTGGCTCGAATACGGAGAAGGCAACGGAACAGCCTTCAGTTCAATACGAGCCGACCACAACAAAAAGTACGACAACTGCTGTCGATCCGTCGGCCGATGTTGAAAGCTCGGTGGCCAGCACGCCTGACAAACCGCCGTACGAGCCAACATCTTCGAACATCTGGTTTGCCGCCGCGAAAGGGAGTATTGACGATGTGCGACATTACCTGAATTCGGATTCCGGTCTGCTGAACCGACCTGATGAAAAAGGCTTCGCGCCACTGCACAAGGCGGCCCTGGCCGGGCAAATGGATACTGTTACTTTGCTGTTAGATTCGGGGGCGGAGATCAACGTCAAGCAGTCGACGTTTCAAGGCACTCCGCTGCAATATGCCGCTGCACGGGGGCATCTGGACGTTGTCAAGCTGCTTGTCGATCGGAATGCCAATCTCAACGCCAAGGACACACGACGTCGGACACCACTCGACTGGGCCGACACGAATGGGCACGCACAGATCGTCCAGATTCTGCGACCTCTCACAAAAGTGGGGGAAGCCCCCACCGCTACGAAACAACCGGCTCCCAAAACGAAGCCGCTCGTTGCGATTCCGAAGTCGAAGCAAACAGGCACTCCACCCGCTAGTCTGACGCCGTACAAGCCAACATCAGGAAACATCTGGCTTGCCGCCGCACAAGGAAAAACTGACGATGTACGACATTTCCTCAAGGCGAATCGCGCTCTGCTCAATCAACTTGATGAAAACGGCTTCGCCCCACTGCACCGGGCGTGCAGTACTGGCCAGCTCGAAGTCGTTGAAGTCCTGTTGGATTCAGCTGTCGAGATAAATGTCCGGCAGGCAACTCATCAAGGTACGCCGCTGCAATACGCGGTGGACAACGGGCACACCCACGTCGTAACGATGTTGTTAGATGCTGGAGCGGAAGTTGACGCGGCGGATGACCTTGGGCGCACTCCACTAATCTGGGCAACAATGAAAAGCCGGACGGATATCGTGCGACTGCTACTTAATCACGAGGCGAACATTTATGCGATGATGAAAGGCGGACGGACGGCGCTTCAATTTGCGCAGCAGAAAGATAATGATGAGATCGCACAGTTGTTGACAACAGCCGCCAGCGTTCAATCGGGAACTCTCGACAAACGGTTGGCCGTCGCGCTTAACAAGCGCCAGGCCGACATCGTTGCAGAGTTGCTGAAACGGGGAGCAAAACTCCCCCCTGCATCGGCCAAACTCGAGTCCGTCTTCCATCGGGCGGCGGCGGGTGGTGACCTGCGAATGGTCCAAGTGCTCATCCCGCATATCACGGACATCGACCATCCGGATCATCTTGGACGAACTGCACTCATGTTTGCCGCCAACGCGGGCCATACACACGTGGTTGCAGAACTAGCCAGGCTCGGGGCCGATGTGAACCTGAAGACTTCAGGAAACTGGACGGCACTACATGTTGCCGTCAAAGCAGGCCAACAGGAGACGGCGCAACGATTGATCGACCTGGGTGCCGACTTCCAAGTGAAGAATTCTCAAGGTAAGACACCACTGGCTTTGAATCCGGAGATGACGTTCAACCTGACGCGTTCAAAAGACGTTTCTGCATCGCCGGGCAACGCGTCTTCAGCGAAAAACACGGCTTCGCCGCTCAAAGATGAGCCGAAGCGCCAGGGCACGCTGGTCATGAACGACAAGACCTATAGGCTCCAAAACGCCATGGCCTACACGATTGTCAAGCAGTCCAGAAAGCTGATGACGGTGGTGTTGAGCGAGAAGCCAGCGATTCAAAATGTGCCAGACGAACGACGGAAAGGGCGCGAACCGGGCGCCTTCGTGTTCGGGCCGCGTGTGAAGTTGCGATTTGACGAATCTGGCAAGCTGACCTACTTGAACGTCGTGGCCGATAATCACTCAATCAACATCGACCGGCCCAACTTCGTAAAGACAGTGTTCGCAGTCAAGAATGGCAAAGTCCGTGGTACAGCATCGATGCAGAATCCACAGAAACCGAATTTCGCTTCCGCTTCCTACCGTTTCGACGTGACCTTTGACGTCGAAATACTGCGTGGGGAGGAAGATTGAAAGCGAGAAGGCGGAATCGAATCACGGGTCGACTCATCGTGATGTAGGACGCATTGCAGGATGCAGTTTCAAGTCCTACACCGGTTGGCTGGGGTCGACGGGCACACAAGCGACGCTTTGATCGGTGAGCCCCCAGCCCAGGTCGCTGATTTCTGGGGGCTCACTACGCTCGACCCCAGCCACGCTTGGTGAAATCCGGTTTTGAAAGTTCACTTGCGGTTACCTTCTTGTAACGAAGGTGAGAGAAAGAAATGGATGGCTGATTCTCAGCTGCAATCCGTACAACTTCTTACGTCACATCAGGCGAGTGTGTATGCTAACAACGAACCAATGAGTAATTGTCGCATTTGTAGGACGGGCACTCCTGCCGTCGCCAACGATCAGACGGGCAGGAGTGCCCGTCCTACAATCGCTTCGCGACAGTTGCTTCTTGGCTGATCCTAACGTGAACGAGGTGGCGACGAACCGGCGCGCTCGACTAGACGAGCGATTCCTTGGTTTTGATGGTCATCGATCGCGGATGTTCAACTGGCTCAGTGACTTTGTTACGCTCCTACGCCCCAACATGGAGCGAGTGGTCCATGAGATGAAAATCTGGTTGACCATTCCGGAAGACTAGGTCTACAAAAACATACCGAAATAAGCCGTGAAAAGGTGAGAAGGGACAAGATGAAGCCAATTTCCAAACGACCGTTATGCCTGGCGGCATACCTCACAATCTGTGTCGCCGTTCTCGCACCGATGATTCTTCTCGCAGAGTCAACGCCGCCGAACATCATCTTCTTCTTGGTCGATGACTACGACAAACCGGAGACGAGCGTCTATGGCGGGAACGTCTTGACGCCCAACCTCGATCGGTTGGCTCGGGAAGGCATGACGATGTCGAACGCTCACGTCACGAGTACTGTCTGCACGCCTTCGCGTTACACTTGCCTGACGGGGCGTTACGCCGGATCTTCAACGTCGGAGTACTATCGCTATGAGTGTCCTCTAGGCCAGCAGGGTTTGCCCGCCTTCAACGTCGAGTTGGAACCAGATAACATGAATGTGGGCCAAGTTCTCACAGACCACGGATACGCAACGGGGTTTGTCGGCAAGTATCACGTGGGCCCGCACATCGACCAAACGAACGCCGCGGATTTCGATTGGAATTATCTCCACAAAGGAGATGCCTTCACTGCCGAGATTGGCCGCATGAAGCAGCACAATCAAAAGCGTGCCTGCGAGTTGATTCGCGAGCGTGGTTTTACCTGGGTCGAGAATATCTATTGGGCGAACATGAAAGCTCCGTTCAAAGGACACAATCCGGAGTGGACGATCGATGCCGCGCTGGAGTTCATCGACCAGCATAAGGACGGACCTTTCTATCTGCACTATGCCACCACGTTGCTGCACGGACCGAACGGCGAGTGGTACAAGTCACTGAGCAAGCCGCTGGTCACCGACGAGGGAATGCTTGAAAAGCCGATCGGGCTGATGGATCGCCGGAGCGTGATGCACCGAATCAAACAGGCTGGACTTACCGAACAGGAAGCCGGGTATTTGTGGATGGACGACAGCCTGGGGATGCTGCTCGACCGCCTGGACAAACACGCCATCGCCGACAACACGATCGTACTGTTTCTCGCCGATCACGGTTCGGTCTACAAAGGATCACTGCTGAAGAACCGCGGCACCGAAGTGCCTTGCCTGATTCGCTGGCCGGCAAAGATCAAACCCGGCGTACGGTGCGACGAGCTGATTCAGAATACCGATTTTGTACCGACCTGGTTCGACGTCGCGAATGTCGCTCTGCCAGGTGACTACCAGATCGACGGTGTCAGCATCACACCGCTGTTTGATGATCCCAACAAGGCGGTGCGAAAGCACGTGTACGGCGAGATGGGCCCTGCTCGATCGGTCAAAACAAAAGACTGGAACTACATTGCCCTACGATATACGAAAGAGCAGATTGAATCGATCAAGAGCAATCATCGATCCGTCAAGCAGTTGATGGGGCTAAGTGGTGGCGTGTCACGAGCAAGGGACCACTCCGACGCCTTTGATGCCGACCAGCTCTATGACTTAATGAATGACTCTGAAGAGACGACCAACGTGGCGAGGGACCCGGCGAATCGCAAGCGGCTTCGAGAAATGAAACGGATGCTGAAGCAAGAACTTGAACAATTCCCCAACCGTCCATTCGGCGAATTCGTTCCAGGCGGAAATGCAGTCCCGGGCAAGGAACAGAAAGACCTGGCACCGATGCTCAGGAAGTTTGCTGCCAAGCTGAAATAGTGTTGTGGTGCACGCTCATCGCCTCGCAACCGAACTCCCAGACTCCAGCCAAGATCGAAGACAGAAGGCCCATGAGAGCGAAATGAGAGCAATCCAAATTGTCAGGACCAACAAAGTGATTTGTCGACAGTTATTCGCCGTTCTATCGATCTTTGTCACGGCATCGGCAACCGCAGCAGAACGACCCAACTTGATCTTCTTTGCGTTGGATGACCTCTGCGATTGGGTCGGTCCTCTTGGGTATGAACAAGCCCAAACGCCTAATATGGATGCGCTGGCGCGATCAGGAGTCACCTTCTCCAACGCACACACTGCTGGCACATTCTGCGCGCCGTCACGAACGGCGATCTTCACCGGCCGCCACGCTTCAACGACAGGCTGTTACACAACGGAGGTCTATTTCCACGACCATCCGGACCTGCAGCCTTTGCAGATGACTTTCCAAAAAGGAGGTTACAAAACCTTCGGAACGGGCAAACTCTTCCATCATCCGGCTGGCTACGTCGATCTGCGAGGATGGGAGCAGTTTTTTGTTCGTAGCGAGAGGCAGAAGCGAGAAGGTTGGCCGCTGGATTCGTGGACCGATGAGACTCCCATCCCGCAGCCTTATCCGAACAGCATCTACAACATCGGCCGCAAGCCGGCCAACAGGTTCTTTCTCGAATGGGGAAAAGTGCCCAACGACAGGGAAGAAGAGATGGCGGATACGATCCGCACTAATTGGGCTTGCGACATTCTCCGCCAACGCCACGATGGCCCCTTCTTTCTTGGCGTTGGGCTGTACACGCCGCATTTCCCAAACTACGCGCCCCAGAAGTATTTCGACCTTTACGATGTCGAGGCGATCAAGCCGCCGCTTTACAAAGAAGACGATCTTGACGACCTGCCCGAGAAAGTGAAGAAAGCCAAGACCAACCGAAGTCGGATTCATCAACGACTAGTCGAGACCGACTCCGTCGAGCACGCGATTCACGGCTACCTCGCTTCGGTTTCTTACGCCGACGCGATGCTCGGCCGAGTTCTGCGAACGCTCCGAGAGAGCCCTTACGCTGACAACACAATCGTCATTCTGTGGAGCGATCACGGCTATCACCACGGCGAGAAAGGCGATTGGGGAAAGCACACACTTTGGGAACGCACCTCAAACGTGCCGCTTATCTGGTCGGGCGGCGGCATAGCCAAGGGAGCAGACGTCCAGGCAACGGTGAGCCTTATCGACATGTATCCAACACTGATCGACATCTGCGGCCTACCCGCCGTCGACGGACTCGACGGAACGTCGCTTGCCGGGACTCTAAAAGACCCATCCACTGCCCGTGACCGGAACGTGTTGCTGCCTTACCTGGAACCAGGCGGATACGCCATCATCAATCAAACGTGGCGCTACATCCACTACAGCGACAGTACTGAGGAGCTTTACAACGTTAAGAACGATCCACACGAGTGGAATAACCTGGCGAGCGATTCAAGACATCGCGACGTGAAGCAAGAGCTTCTGGCTGTTGCCCCAAAGAACTTTGCACCTGCCGGAACTCCAAAGAAGACCCTACGACTCGTAACAGAGAATGAACTGTTCCACTGGGACGTGAAGCGGCGAGCCCGGTGACGACGGACATATCCTCCAGGTCGTTGCCAGCCAGTGCCGCGTGAAAATCCCTCAACGGTGTTGGGTGAGGGGGAGCTTCCGCTATGGCCGCTGGCCGTCCGCGAACCACTCGTTGGCCAGATCCGGAGCCAAGTCGGCAAGAAGTTCGTCGATGTCCAGCAAG
>NYXM01000119.1 GCA_002685655.1 Planctomycetaceae bacterium | reverse complement strand
TGCCGCCGCAAGCACCTAGAAACGGTAGCACTGATAGCGGCCCATTTCCCTGGATTCCACCGATTTAATACCGTTCCGGGAATCGCTGCTAAATAAGGATCGTTCGAGGATTACTGTCCGATAGTCGCCTTTCGCGGAGCGAAAGACGACAATAAAAGATCGAACACTACTAGGTCAATCAACGCCTGATGAGCGGCTTCACTTTGTCGGTTCGGAACGGAGCCAATTGATACGCGCTTCAACAAACCACACTGTAGGTGGTGTAGCATACGTTTCATAGCGAATGGCTACAAATGGATACAAAGTAGTCCATGCAATGATTGGACGTATGGAGTAAGTTGGTCGTTGGCATCCTCACCTCGTTGTAACCGTTTGTCGCCCCACAACCACGAACTGTTTCGCCTCGCGCCCCAGGATCCCCATGCAAGCGGTTGAGTTTTGTGTTCGGAACCCCGTGAAAGTCGCCGTCGGCATGTTGGTCGTGGTGTTGTTCGGGGCAATCTCGCTGTGGCGCCTTCCGAAGCAGCTCACGCCAGAAGTTCGGATTCCCTCCATATCAGTGCAGACGAGTTGGTCGGGAGCGAGTCCTTACGAGATCGAACACGAGATCGTTCAGGAGCAGGAAGAGCGGCTGAAGGATGTCGAGGGCATGACGAAGATGACTTCAGAGAGTTCGCACTCGCGCGGCCGGATCAGCATGGAGTTCGCCGTCGGCACCAACATGGCAGAGGCCTTACTGCAAGTCAACTCTCGGCTCAGCCAGGTTCCCGAGTACCCTGAAGATGCGGACGAGCCCCTTATCTACACGGCGAACCTAAGCGATCGGCCGATCTGTTGGTTCGTGCTCAGCCCCCGACCGCCTTCACCGGAAAAGATCGCCAGATTTGTTCACAACCATCCGGAACTTGCGGACGAAATCAACAAGATCAGTGACTCCCACAAATGGGACCTCTTGCTTTACCGTTTGATCGAGCTTTCCCAGCGGCACCCCGAAGTCCGTGCGCTCCTTCCAGTCGAGGACGTCACAGCGATGCGGCGTTTTGTCGAGGACAACATCGAAGCTCGGTTCGACCGCGTGCCCGGAGTGGCGGACGCCTTTGTCATGGGTGGCAAGGAAGAGGAAGTGCAAGTCGTCGTCGATCCTTATCGCCTCGCAGCAAGGCAGATGACGATCAACGATGTGCGAATCGCATTCCGTACCAGGAACCTCGACACGTCAGGCGGCGATTTCTGGGAGGGAAAACGTAGTTATGTCGTGCGAACACTCGGCCAATTCAACACTCTTGAAGACGTCGAGCAAACGATTCTTGCCCGCCGCGACGGTCAATCGGTCTACGTTCGCGACGTCGCAACAGTACGACGTGGTTATAAGAAGCCAGTCGAAACCTATCGTCGAGCGGGTACGGAATTGATTGGAATCGGCGCACGCGCCGAAACCGGCGCCAACGTCCTCGAACTTGTGGCCGGCCTCCGCGAAGCAGCCGCGGAGTTGAACGAGGGCATTTTGGCGAAACGTGACGTCGCACTGACCGAAGTCTGGAGCGATGCAGACTACATCGAGTCCTCGATCCGACTGGTGAATCAAAACATTGTCATCGGCGGTGCGCTGACCATTATCGTCTTGCTCTGTTTCCTCCGCAGTGCGCGGTCAACACTAATCATCGCGCTCGCCGTTCCAACTAGCGTCGTGGGGACGTTTCTGATCCTCGGCGTGTTGGGGCGATCACTGAACGTTGTCAGCCTCGCAGGGCTCGCGTTCGCCGTCGGCATGGTTGTCGATAACTCGGTGGTGGTGCTGGAGAACATCTACCGCCACTATCAATTCGGCGAAAGCCCGTTTGCCGCGGCAGTCCGCGGCAGTAAAGAAGTGTGGGGGGCAATTCTTGCCTCGACACTCACAACGTTGGCAGTCTTTGTGCCGGTCTTGTTCGTTGAAGAACAAGCTGGACAGCTGTTTCGCGATATTGCGATTGCAATCAGTTCTGCAGTTGGTCTTTCACTAATCGTTGCCATTACCGTCATCCCGACGGCGGCCGCGAAGATCCTCCGCCAGCAGAACGCACTGCCTGCGACCAACGAGAGGCTGATTAGTTCTCAGCGATCACATCGATTTGCGTCGAGGTTTGTCGAATTCGTGATTGGGCTAAATGCTGGACTTCAACGGAGCGTGCCGTTGCGACTTGTCGTCGTGGTTGGTTTCGTCGCCGGATCATTTCTACTCAGCTACGCCATGTTCCCCGCAGTCGAGTACTTGCCCCACGGTAACAAAAACCGTGCGCGAATCAATTTGCAGCCGCCGCCAGGCTATAGCGTCGGCGAAGTTACACAAATCAGCAAGCAGATTCTCCGTCAGATGCAGCAGTATTGGGAAGCCGATCCGGCGGCGCCGGAAGCTGAAGCTCTGGACTATCCGGCGGTCAAAGATCTGGTGGTCCTTGCCCAGCCGCGCAACATCATGGTTCAAGTTCAGGCCGAGAATCCGTCACGGATTCGTGAATTGCTGCCACTGTTGGATTCGATTGCGAAGGCGATTCCCGATATGCACGGTGGGGCTTATCAGCAGAGCCTCTTTCCCGGATCGGGGCGACAGGTCGGCATAGAATTGACTGGTCCCAAGCTGGATGCATTGACTCCGCTCGCTCTGCACATCCGTAGAAAGGTACCAGGCGCGATTCGCGACGCCATCGCGACGGCGTATCCAAGCCTGGAGGAGTCTCCTGAATTGCATGTGTTGCCTAAGTGGGAGCAGGCGGAGGATCTGGGTATCGACGCCACTGAACTCGGCTACCTGGTTGATGCGCTGATCGATGGTGCTTTCGCCACTGACTTTTCGACGGGCGGCGACAAGATTGACTTGCGGATCATGGGCGAAGCTCAACTCGCTGGTCGCACGCAGGACTTGGAAACGCTGCCTCTGGCAACACCCGGTGGAGGAGTCGTGCCTGTGGGCGCGATCGCCGACATCGAGCTTTCGACCGGTCCTAACCAGATCAACCACAGTGAACGGCGGCGCTCTATCACGATCTCAGTCCGTCCGCCGGCTGACGTGCCGATGGGGACAGCCATCGACCGCATCATGTCTGACGTTATCCAACCGCTACGTGACAACAGCGAACTCGCCGATGGCATACAGATCAACCTCGGCGGCAATGCGGATAGGATGATTGAGACATGGCTTGCGCTTCGCTTCAACATACTCCTGGCTGTCGTGATCACCTATCTGCTAATGGCTGCTCTGTTCGAGTCTTGGATTCACCCATTCGTGATCCTCCTCAGTGTACCGCTGGCCGCCGTAGGCGGCTTTGCCGGACTGTGGCTGGTCAACTGTTTTGTTGACCAACCGATGGACATCGTGACGATGCTGGGTTTCGTGATCTTGATTGGTGTCTCCGTCAACAACGCGATTCTGATCGTACATCAATCGTTGAACCAGATGCGCGACCATGAACTGTCGCCTCAGCAGGCGATTTTGGAAAGCGTGAGGTCGCGTGTGCGCCCGATCTTTATGACGACCGCCACGACGGTGATGGGACTACTGCCACTGGTCCTGATGCCAGGCGCGGGAAGCGAACTCTATCGCGGCCTCGGCAGTGTTGTGCTGGGTGGCCTGGTTGTGTCGACGCTCTTCACTCTGGTCCTCGTGCCGACGGTTTTTAGCTTGATGCTGGAGGCCGAAGCGAAGCTCATCGCATCGCTTGGCTTCCAAAGCGAAGCCCGTCCGACAACACTCGACCCACACTCCGATGTCCCGCGCCCACCTCCGACGCCCATGCGTTCCGAACACTCAAACGATACTGACGCACCGTGTGGGCATTGACCGTGTGGGCATTGAATGCGGCGATGTGCGAGAAGTCTGGCTGTTGCCAACAATACACGCGAGATAACCGAATAAGGCAGAACGAAAGAGTGATCGCATTCGTAAAATCTTCCAGGCAGGTCAAGGAGGCAGTGAGGTGGGTTGATGGCCCGTATGACTTCGCGCGAGATCTCGATGTAAACTCCGAGTCCCGCGGTCACATTTTGGGAACAGTATAGCAGGTGGACGGTGGGGATCAGTACCTGGGATTTGAACGTGCGGCGTTGCCGGTGGGAGGAGGAGGGAGCGTCAATTTCGTATCGATGCGCTTTGTTTGAAGGTTGATGTACTCGTGCAACAGTCTGTGCGTGGCAGCAAACTCTGGAACCCTCGTTAGTACGGCATATCGTTGGTCTGCGGATATCGCTGAATAGCGTTGGAGATTCTCGCGCAGACTTTCAATCCTCGGAGCTTGCCCAGGGACCAGCACCTCGCGTGGCGGTTCCAGATACGCACTCCAGCGATCGTCAAGCAATCGAGACAATCGCTGCCAAGATGATGCAAGTTGACGCCTCACCAGCTCGGATTGGGAAACAACCGAAGTTGCATTGTTGACTCCCGGGGCCGCACCTGGTGCGGCTGTGGCCGCGATCTGTGGCGCACCCGTGTAATGCGCCAACCGATTCATTAAACGAACGGCCGAACTCGGAAGCCGGTCCATGGGATTAACCGCTTCACCATTGGCCGCAATAATCGGACGATGATAGTAGCCGGCGCCAGCGAGATGATCGAGTTGCAACACTGAACCGTCGATTGAGACGCCCGCAAATAGTCCGCGGCTTCGCGAATAGGACAGGATCTCGGCGCGCAGCCTCGCATCAGTCGCGGCTGCCGCCTGGCGACCAACGGGACCTGCCGCCGCCGCCGCATCGACACCGATGGTGAGCTTGCCGTTCATCAAACCGTTTACACTGCGGCGCGTTTTGAAGACGAGTACGACGTCAGTAGACTGAAGTCCCGCTTGCCAACCAACACTTCCACCAGTCAACGAGGCGAACATCGGGGGGTGCCATTTTCCGGCATCATCTCGAACTAGAATCACACCGCGACCGTGCCGAAGACCGACAACAAACCCTCCTTTGACGACATTCGGAATGATGGCGACGCCTGAGGCGTCCGCCAACAGTGCCTGCGGGATCTGCTTCGCAGGAACCGCCATGATCTCGTCCAGCACCTTGATCGCGGATTCGACCGCCTGGTCCTGGCTCGTCTGCGCCATCGATACGTACGGTTGCAAGGCGAAACATGACAGCGATATCAGCAGCAATCGTGGCCATGGAAGCTTCATCATCTTTTTCCTTCGGATCATCCTGAGTGCGGGTTAACGGCTCTTGGTCATCCAGTGATCAGGCAAACGACCGAGTATGTGACCGGGCGGGGGAGTTTAGGGCGATTCCTAATGCTGAACAACGGCAATTAGGCTGACTCAGATCCAAACTGCTCGAGATATGGGATGGACCGAGAATCACGTATATTGATTCGCGCCGTACCGGATTTACCGGTTATTGAGTTGCCACACCGGTGGTTTCCCTCCACTGCGAACACGATCGCTTGACAGGCCGCCAGTTAGTGTATATACTACACTAAGAGAGGTGAGTTTTAGACGGGAGCAAGATCATGGGAACGCTGACGGACATCTACCGTGCACCGCTGGCACTGCTCACGGATCTCTATCAACTGACAATGGCCTACGGCTACTGGAAGACCGGCCGAGCGGAGCAAGAGGCCGTTTTTCACCTGTTTTTCCGCAAGAATCCGTTCAGAGGCGGCTATACAATCGCCACGGGCTTGCAGTACGTCATGGATTACTTGGACAGCTTTCAGTTCTCTGCAGACGATGTTCAGTATCTCGCGGGCCTGGAAGGCAACGACGGGCAGCCGCTGTTCGAGCGTGGATTTTTGGAGTACTTGGCCGGGCTCAGGTTGCGGTGTGATGTCGACGCCGCTGCCGAGGGGACAGTTGTCTTCCCACATCAGCCACTGGTTCGCGTCAAAGGGCCGATCCTTCAGTGCCAGATCTTGGAGACGGCGCTGTTGAACATCATCAACTACCAGTCGCTGATCGCAACCAAGGCGTCGCGGATTTCGGCCGCGACCGGTGGTGACGCTGTGTTGGAGTTCGGTTTGCGGCGCGCCCAGGGTATCGACGGAGCGCTTGCTGCGAGTCGTGCCGCATATATTGGTGGCTGTGACGCGACGTCAAACGTCTTGGCGGGCAAGCTGTTCGGCATCCCGGTCAAGGGGACACACGCCCACAGTTGGGTGATGTCGTTCGATGACGAAATGTCTGCGTTCGAGGGTTACGCTTCGGCGATGCCGAACAACTGCGTGTTTCTCGTTGATACGTACGACACGATCGAAGGCGTCCGCAATGCGATTGAGGTTGGGCGACGACTCCGCGAGACGGGCCATGAAATGGTCGGCGTCCGTCTCGATTCAGGCGACCTGGCGTACCTGAGCATCGCGGCCCGACGACTGTTGGACGAGGCAGGATTTCCGAATGCGGCCATTGTCGCCAGCAACGATCTCGACGAAGGCATCATTGCCAGTCTGAAGGATCAAGGCGCGAAGATCGCAGTTTGGGGAGTCGGCACCAAACTAGTAACTGGCTATGACCAGCCAGCGCTGGGAGGCGTGTACAAGCTGGGGGCCATGAAGAACGATGTTGGCGAGTGGCAGCCGAAGGTGAAACTCTCGGAGCAGGCGATCAAAACATCAACTCCGGGTATGCTGCAAATTCGCCGTTTTTGTAACGGTGAAGGCGCGGTCGCCGACATGATTTACAACGAACTCGACAGCAAGCCTGGCGATTCCGTCATGGTTGATCCGCTCGACCCGACGCGCCGGCGTCGTTTAGATGGCGAACTTGCGGGGACCGATCTGTTGATTCCAGTTGTCCGAAATGGCCAGGTCGTCCACCAACAAGAGGAATTAGCAGCAATCCGCGAGCGAGCGAAGGAGCAACTCGCTTTGTTTGACGCCGGGATTCGGCGGCACATCAACCCGCATGAGTACCCGGTTGGGCTGGAACAAAGACTCCATGATTTGAAGACCGAATTAATTCTGCGAGCGAGAGGCGTTGCCGAATGATCCGGGCGTTTCACTCGTCGAAAGGAAAAGGGCTAAGTCATGCAACTCATCAACATCGCGGCTGTTGCACTCAACCAGACTCCACTCGACTGGTCAGGGAACGCCAAAAACATTCGCGGTGCGATTGCAGCGGCGCGAGGACAGGGAGCGAGTATTGTCTGCCTTCCTGAGCTGAGTATCACCGGATACGGATGTGAGGACGCGTTCTTATCAGCGGATGTCCAGCGACGAGCGGTTCAATTGTTGCAGGACCTGGTGGCGCATACAGAGGGAATGATCGTTTCGGTAGGACTTCCGCTGCTGCACGCCGGAGCACTTTACAACTGTGTGTGTCTCATTGCAAATCAGCGAATACTAGGCTTCGTGGCTAAGAGTAATCTGGCCGGCGACGGCATCCATTACGAGCCACGCTGGTTCAAGCCGTGGCCGCACGGCCAGGTCAGCGAAGTCACGATTGACGGTAAGGCGTATGCTATCGGCAACCTGGTATTCGACTTTGCGGGCGTGCGCATCGGAGTCGAGATCTGCGAAGACGCCTGGGCCGCCAACCGGCCGGGAAGCGAGCTATCGCTGGCAGCAGTTGATCTCATCTTGAATCCCAGCGCGAGTCACTTCGCTTTCGGAAAACAAGAGGTTCGCCGCCGGATTGTGTTGGAAAGCTCTCGTGCGTTTGGCGTGACCTACGTATATGCCAATCTGCTAGGCAATGAGGCCGGCCGCGTGATCTACGACGGCGCTGCGCTGATGGCCAGTGCTGGGCGAATGATCGTTGAAGGCCGGCGTCTATCGTTTGCGGACTTTGTCGTAACTACCGCCGACGTCGACATAGACACCACGCGAATGAGTCGTGCCCGTTTGGCGAGTTTTCAGCCTGACGAAAGCGCAAGCAGTCCGCACTGTGTGAATGAGACGTTTGCTTTCCCCGACGTGCAGCCACAGAG
>NYXM01000118.1 GCA_002685655.1 Planctomycetaceae bacterium | reverse complement strand
GTGTCACAGGCTGTTTTTCGGGCGAACTGATGATTCGGGCTTGTCCAGCAGTGCCCTATCGCTACGAGAATCACAGTTGGGTAAGACAACGTGGTACCCGAAACCCACCGATCGGCGCAGGGTTAGCTGCCAAGCAGGTCGCCGACTGTGACGGGATGCCCTCGCAAAAATGCGGCAGTATCCATGATACGTTTGCCGGCCGGCTGAACTGTTTGAATCAACAAGACTCCCTCGCCTGTCGCCACATGCAGTCCCGCATTGTCGATCCGGATGATCGTTCCGGGCGTCGCATCGGTGGACGGATTTGCGGCGAGCGATACCTGGTCGACAATCAATCTTACCGGTTGGCCCGCGGGTCGTTGCCATTGCGTGAACGATCTCGGCCATGGTTTGAGCGCGCGAATCTGATTTCGAATCTGTGGTGCTGTCTGTCTCCAGTCGATATTCCCATCGGACTTCTTTAGGCGTGGCGCCCGCGAGGCAAACGACTGATCTTGTATCGTACCTAGCATGGACGTCCGGTCCCAGGCTTCCAGCATACCGATGGATTGATGAACTGGCTTCACGCCCAGTTGTGACAATCTTGGCTCGAGTTCCTCGGCCGTTTCGTCGTCTCCGATGGGCGTCGACCGAGTGATCAGGCAAGGGCCGCCGTCTAGTTGAGGCGTCATGTGGATGACAGCCACACCGGTTTCCGTGTCGCCTTTTAAGATGGACCATTGCACTGGCGCGGCACCTCGGTACTTAGGCAGCAACGATCCGTGCAAGTTGATTCCGCCCAGCGGTGTGATGGCGAGCGTTTCTGGGGAGAGAATCTGGCCGTAATCACAGACGACAAACAAGTCAGGACGTAGTGCAGCTAACTGGGTTCGCGCGCCTTCGCTATTCACATCGTCGGGCGCGATGACCTCGATTGCGTGTTGTCCCGCTACGTCTCGCACGGGATTTGCCGGTGGTTTGCCTCGCGTGCGCACCGGCGGAATAGGACGGGTCACCAGGACGACTACGTCATGTTCCGACGTGATCAGGGATTCAAAAGTCGGCACGGCAAAGGGACCGGTGCCCATCATGATGATTCGCACGAGGCAATTTCTGGGGTTGGTGAGGGGAAGATCTTCTCACTTCTTCACTTAGCAGTACTTCTGTTCCCACACGACACGACGTTGTGCAATTTCTTGGTCGCCGGGGATGCCGCCGGCATCACGTTGGCTGGCGAACTCCGTTTCGAATTCGTCGAGCGCATCAAATACCTCAAGTTTGTTCGTTTCACTCATCCGATCCACGAACAGCACGCCGTCCAGGTGATCCAATTCGTGCTGGACGACTCGCGCGAATAGCCCACTCAGATCGGCTTGAATTTCCTGGCCATCAATTCCGTACGCATTCACACGAATCTGCTTGGGACGCTTCACAGGGCCGTAGAGATCGGGCAGACTTAGGCAGCCCTCTTCCTTCTCCTCCAGTCCTTTGGGGCGACTGATCACGGGGTTGATGAAGACAAATTCCTCACCTTCACCCGCCTTGGCCTCCAAATTGACGACGAACAACCGGATCGGTAAATCGACTTGATTTGCCGCCAATCCCACGCCGCGAGCCTCGTACATCACGTCAAACATGTTGCTCACAAGCTCTCGCAATTCTGCGTCCACGCGCTTTACCGGCAAGGACTTGTGGCGCAGTGTTGGGTGTGGGTACGAGACAATCTGCAAAATAATCCTCCTCAGGTGGCTGCCGCGATTCAGATGGCTGAAAGGATTATAGCGCGACGGTCGCTTGTCACAAACCGGGTCGCAGCAACTGTTTCCATGCGGTTAGCCCGATTTCATTCGCGTTGACGCAATTTCAGGCGAGGTCTAGAATTGCACGGTGTTTTTGGGCGTAATCCTCTATTTGGAAAGGTGTTTCGTCTTGTCGATCGAAATGGCCTGGGAGTCCACGGCGGGTAGCTGGGAGGCCGATTCCGCGGCACCGCGGCGCGGGCTTCCAGCTTGGTTACTGTCCGTCATGTTGCATGTGACGGGCATGATACTGCTGGCGTTTCTACCGCAGGCGACGTCGCGTCAGGTTGACACCAAGGCGCATCGCGTGGCTGGGATTGCGCTGGTTCAGCGAGACCGGTCAAAAACAGAGTACTTGACCGAAGACAACGTCGACTCCATCGCGTCGATCGTCTCGTCCTCGACTTCGTCTCCGTCATTGGTTCTGCCGTCCATGGATCAGGCCGCAACCCCCGCCCTGGCCTTGGCGCTGCCATCGGCCACCGGATCGCTGTCGACATCGGCCTCCATGCCAGCAGCCGGCGGTTTCACAGCCGCCAATCAGCCGTCCAGACGTGTCGGAGATGGAGAGGCCTCGACGCAAGTGTTCGGTGCCCAGGGGACCGGCAGCAGGTTTGTGTACGTATTTGATCGATCCGCGAGTATGCGAGGGTTTCAAGGACGACCTATGGCGGCGTCGCGGACAGAGTTGCTCAAGAGCCTGGAAAGCCTCGAGAGCATTCATCAATTCCAAATCGTCTTCTACAACGACAAGACGTCGGTTTTCAACCCGCATCGGCCACGTCCACCTCAATTGATGTTTGGTACGGACGAGAACAAGGAGTTAGCTTCCGCGTTTGTTCGCAATGTCGTGCCAGCCGGTGCTACCCGGCATCTGGATGCGCTGCGTCAGGCACTGGGTATGCAGCCTGACGTCATCTTCTTTTTGACCGATGCCGCCGAACCGCAATTGACTCCTAGCGAACTGGCCGACATCCAATCGCGAAATCGGACCGGAGCTGTGATCAACTCCATCGAATTCGGTTCGGGACCGTCCCAGGGGGGCGACAACTTCTTGGTCAAACTGGCTCGCCAAAACGGTGGAAAACACGTCTATGTCGATGTTACGCGACTGGGCAGATAGTAACCGACATATGATTACGAAATTAATAGTCCTGCACAAACTTCGATCGATTGCGTCGATCTTCGTCGTTTTCACAACCGTCCATGCCGTGGGCCGGATGCCTGCTACTGCGGCCGATCGTGTGTTCTTAAGAACACCGAGCGGTCTTGGCGAGTCGCGTGTCGTAGGTAACGTCGAAGAATTCACGGGCGACCAACTGGTGTTGCGACATCCCAGCGGTCGCCAGCAGACATTCAAGTCTGACCGCGTGCTGCGTGTCGAGAGCGACAGGTCCGCGCCACATCAACTAGCCCGAGCGAGCTTTCATCGCCACCGATATCAAGAATCGCTCGAAGAGTACTCGAAGGCGTTGCGGATCGAAAAAAGGAAGTGGGTACAGCGTCAGCAATTGGCAAAGATCACCTGGTGTTACCGCAATTTGGGTCAGTTCGAACAGGCTTCGGCGTCGTTCCTGGCGCTCTATCGCAGCGACACGACGACACAGCATTTTTCGGCGATTCCGCTGGTGTGGGGTGGCCGGCCACCTGACGTGGCAGTCGAACGCCGCGCCGCGACGCTGTTGGCCGATGCCAAACAGCCGGCAGGTCAGTTGATCGGTGCCAGTTGGCTGTTGACTACGGCCAAACGTCCTGAAGCTCTGCAGATGCTACGCAGTCTCACGAATGCCACTGACGCCAGGATCATCTTCTTGGCGGAAGCTCAAACGTGGCGGACACAGCTTGCCACGCTCACCGACGCTGACGTGATCCGAATGCAAACGCGTGTTGAGGCCATGCCGCAGGCGATCCGCGGCGGTCCCTATTTCTTGTTGGGCACCGCGCAGGCGCTACGCGGCCAGCCCGCCCGGGCTGCGCTGGCCTTCCTGCGCATCCCAATCAATTTTCCAGAAGATCGCACGCTCGCCGCACAGGCGCTGTTGGCGACTGGAAGCGAACTGGAGACGATCAACCGACCTGGTGAAGCTCGTGGATTGTATCGAGAGATCATCGTCGACTACGCTGACACGCCGATGGCCGCCACCGCCCAAGGGCGGTTCGCGGCACGATCACCGTCCAATGCAGATAACGCGACCTCAGACAAGAACAGCTCAGACAAACGCAACACAGAAAAGAAGAAACACTGAATGATCAAGCCATCCATTACGCTCTGGTTTCTCATTGCAGTTGCTGGCCTCCAAGGTGTTGCTTGGGCACAAGGCCCAGGCGGCACGACTGAAGCACAGCCGGCGAGTGAAGGCTTTTTCAGTATCATCTTCTCAGGTGGTTGGGTCGGATTCCTGATTGTGCTGTTGTTGTTCGCCCTTTCGATGACGGCGGCGTATCTCGTATTCGAACATATCATGACCCTTCGTCGCAGCGAGATCATGCCCGAGGGTCTGGGCGACGAGGTTCGGCAGCGTCTGCTCGCCGGCCAGATCGATGAAGCCAGCCAATTGTGTCATCAGCGACCGAGCTTCCTGTCGTTTGTTCTGTTGAACGGCCTGACGGAGATTGAAGGTGGCTGGTCAGCCGTGGAAAAGGCGTTGGAGGATGCGACAGCCGAGCAGTCGGCACGGCTATTTCGAAAGATCGAGTACCTTTCGGTGATTGGCAACATCGCCCCCATGGTCGGCTTGTTGGGAACAGTCATGGGAATGGTGTTCGCCTTTCAACAGGTTGCCAGCACACAAGGCTCGGCCGGAGCGGCGGATCTGGCCGAAGGGATCTATCAGGCTCTCGTGACGACTGTGGGAGGCTTGCTCGTGGCGATTCCCTCATTGGGTGCGTTTGCCGTGTTTCGAAATCGCGTCGATCAGTTGGTGGCCGAGGCAGCGTATGTCGCGCAGCACGTCTTCACGCCGCTGAAACGCCGTCGCGCGCCCAACCCCGGCAAGGCCGCACCGCCACCGGTTGAAGGAGGGCGCTAATGCGAGTCCCGCAGAATCTCCGAAGTGGTGACCTTGGGTTCGACATGACGCCCATGATCGATGTTGTGTTCTTGTTGATCATCTTCTTCCTGGTCTCCAGTCATCTCGCTCGGCAGGAAGCGCAGATGGCCCTGCCGTTGCCGATCGCCGATAGTGGCACCAAAGCTGAAGATATTGAAGGCCGCCGCTTGACGTTAAACGTGAAGGGCGACGGGGAGATGATCCTGGCGGGGCGTCCTGTCACGCGCCAAGAACTTGGCCAGCGACTGGTCGTCGCGCGTGAAGCCGCCAACGGCGAACTCGAAGTCCGCATCCGCGGCGACCGCGAAGTGCCATATCGCCATATCTCGCCAATCATGTTGTCGTGCGCCCGCACGGGTATCTGGAACGTAACTATCGGTGTCTATCGCACGGAGGATGCGCGCTGATGCGTCGACCATCCGTCTATACCGATCGTCGAAGCGCTTTGGACGTCAAGATGACGCCGATGATCGACGTCGTGTTCTTACTGCTGATTTTCTTTGTCTGGACATCAAGCTTCAATATTGTCGAATACGCTTTGCAAAGCAGTGTCTCAGACGCGACCGCTGGTGCTGCCGCCGAGCCGCTGGAGAGGCCGCCCGAGGAGATCGATTTGCATGAAGTTGTCGTGCGAATCGTGTGGATCGACGGCCAACCGGGCTGGCGAATCAATGACAGACCGATTCCCGCTCTCGACGAAGTGCGTCGACAACTGACGGCCATCTTTCAAGCCAACCAGGCGGCGCCTGTGATCATTCATCCCGATGCGGATACGCCGCTGAACCACGTGATCGCTGCGTACGATATTTCGCGTTTGATCGGTTTCGAAAAAGTGAATCTAGCCGCCGAAGATGCTTGAGTTGTTGTGATGCCGCCAGACGGCATCGGAAACGTACTGCCATGCGCCGAATTGAAACCAGTTTGACTAACGCAAGTTGGGCCCTCACAGCGATTTTGGCGAGCAGTTTTCTGCTGGCGCTGTGCTGCGTTTCGTCGAGCATGGCAGCGGTTGAAGAAGTTGACCAGCAATTTGTCGACGGACTGCGGCAGCGGCGGTTGTTTTCGCTGGCCGAGACATTCTGTCTTGGGCGGCTCGATACGCCTCAGAAGACTAGGAGCGATACGGTTCATTGGTCCATCGAGCTGATTCGGACCTATTCCGCTCAGGCCGTCAATACCGTGGGGGCTGCCCGCGACACGTCTTGGCAAAAAGCAGCGGACATCGCTCGGCAATTTGAATTCGCCAATCCAGATCATCCTCGCCTGCCGCTGGTCCAAGTTCAGGCCGCACTGGCACTGTTAGCGCAGGGCGAACTTGCGCGGATGGAAGCCGAAGTTGGGTCGGCACCGGACCAGGCTCTCGCCCTCGCTCGCACGACGATTCGTGCAGCGGCGAGGAAACTGGAAGCCATCGACGAACATCTGACGAAGACGATTCCATTGCCGGCGCGCAATACACGGCAGCCGGATGCGCTGACAGCCGCGGAATTGAGTTCCTTACAGCAGAACGTTCGCTACCAATGGGCACGTGCTTTACGCAATCAGGCGCTCTGTTATCCCGTGGGAAGCGCCGATCGTGTGGCGGCCTTGACACAAACTGTAAAGAAGTTGGAACAGCCCCTGCAAGTCCTTCCCGCCGATGATCCGCTGGTGGCGCGAATCAAGATCGATCAGTCTGTCTGCCATCGATTGCTTGGTGAATTGAAAACTGCAGCGATGATGTTGAACGGTTTGGATACGGAGGATCATCCGGATTCGATTCGGCTGGAGGCGCGGGCCGAGTCGATTCGACTGTTGGTTACCGCCGGACAGCTGGATGAAGCCCTGAAGACTCTCGGCAAGGGTCGCGCGATCAATGGTACCGAATCGGCTGAACTGGATTTCGCTTATCTGGAAGTTTATGTGGCCAAATGGCGTAAGACGGGCAGTGCGTCTGGCAGCAACGACGCGGCTGAATGGGAGAAGAAGTCCGTCGCGACACTGGAGTTTATCGAGCAGACGCATGGTCCCTATTGGGCTCGTCGCGCCGAGCTATTACTCGTAGGCGTCAATCAGCGAGCGGGTAGTGGCAACGTGAACATCTTGGCCCGCGCCGCTCGTGACCTGTATTTGAAGGGCCGCTTGAACGATGCCGTGCTGGCATACGACAAGGCAGTGCAAGCAGCTCAGGCGAGCAGTGACGGGCGGCTGGCATTCTCGCTGGCCTACAAAGCGGCGCTGATCGAACAGCAGCGCCAACATTACGGCGATGCGCGGAAACGATTTCGTGAACTGGCGCAGTCGCAACAGACAAATCCGCTATCGGACAACGCGCATCTGCTGGCGATCGTGAATCTGGCGCAAGAGGCGAAGGCGGACTCGAGCCTGTTGTCTGATTATGCGGCCTGGTTGAGCGAACATCTGCAGACATGGCCGTCATCCGAAACGGCCGATACCGCGCGGCTCTGGTTGGGGCAACTGCATGAAGCCAGGCAGCAGTGGGAATTAGCTGTCGATAATTTCTCAGCGATTACATTTTCGTCGGAACAGTTCGCGGTGGCAGTCTCATCTAGCGCGCGATGTTGGACGAAGTGGCTGGAAGTGTTGGCTGCCGCCGATCAGCCGGTCGAAGAGACGGCGCAGTCTGCGATCCGTTACCTTGATACTGTCTTGCGCCGGAATGAATCCAGGTTGCCAGATCAGTGGGGCGCGCTGGATGGCGAATGCCTGATCAGTTTGGCGCGGATTCAGTTGCGGTACTTGCGGTCAAACCCAGTTCAGGTTGAACAACTCTTGCGCGTTGGAATTGAACACGCCGAGGATTCTTCCATTTGGCGTAACACCGCACAGTCGTTGCTGGTGCTGGCCGTGCTCAAGAAACCGAACGGTCAACAGGAGTCACAGCGATTGCTTGCAGAAATCGGTGACACCTCGACGGGTCAGTTGCTCGAACTACTGGCTGGCATCGAACAAGCCGCCGCAGATTCACCCCAGTTAGCGGCCTCGATCGGGACGCTGGAGCGTGACATTGCTGATCGGTTGCTACGTGCCGACGAGCAACTCGATCCCACGCAACAGTTGCGCATTGCAATGATCCGTGCCGCCGCATTGGTCAGGCTAGGCGATGGCGAAGCAGCTCTCAACGCATATGCCACTTTGGCCCGGAAGTACACAAATCAGGCGACCGTGCAGGTCGCGTATGCTGAACAGTTGTTGTTGAACGAAGATCGCGAGCAGCTGCTGTTGGCACTGTCTCAATGGCGGCGTGTTGCCACCAAGACGAGGCCTCGCACAGCCCGTTGGTTTCGCGCCAAGTATTCCGTCGCCCTGGCCCATTTCAAATTAGGTGATAAGAAGGCCACCGCCGACTTGATTCGTTATCTACAGGCGACGGAAGATCTGGCAGCGAGTGGTCTGGAAGGCGAGTTCCGTGAATTGCTCGAGCGCTCCCGGTAATCGGTTTTCGCAAATCAGACGTCGATCGC
>NYXM01000117.1 GCA_002685655.1 Planctomycetaceae bacterium | reverse complement strand
CGTGATTGAAACCACGCGGAGGATCGCCTATTTCTCTCTGTTGATGGAAGGCCAATTTCAGCAACTACTTAACGATGAAACTGGCGCTGTCCAACTAGGGCACCTAAGTCTAGTCACAGAAAAGAGAAAGCCGTTCGACATTCTTGCCGAACGGCCTTCAATCCAGTTGAGTCGGGGCAACTGTCGTATCTTTGAACCGTTTGCAGCCCTGGTCGAACGTTTCGTCCGATCCTATCCGGTACCGCCCGCGCCGTATCTTCGTGATGCGGCTCAACTTGGGCGTCGTTCGGCGTGAGCACGTCGCGCGACGAGACGATAGCTGCCGGTTTTCGATGGGCCATCGAAGCGGATTAGTTGGCGCTTTCGGAGTTGCGCAAGGTCGCGTTTTGCCGTCGCAGCGGAGCAACCGCAACGGGCGGACACCGTTGCCACACGAATCTCTGCGCCTTTTTTCAGTTCACCGAGAATCCAACGCTGACGTTCGTTTGCAGGGTCATTTACAGGATCATTTGCGGGATCACCGAGCCGGTTTACAGGGTCATCGGTGTCATTTGTAGGATCATGGCTGACTTTTGCAGGGTCATCGACTGCGTTTACAGGATCATTTGCAGGATCATCGGTATCATTTGCAGGGTCATTGCCCGAGTTTACAGGCTCATCGGTATCACCGGCGGCGAGCCGCTCGGCGGTGGCCGTCCTGATTTTGACCTGCGGGTTCAAGCGATAGCCGGGACCACCGCTCTGAATGATGTCGAAGCGCCCGCAGGTCACGCGAGCGTGCTCGAGTAGCAGGTCCGTCGATCGGTTGCGAAAGTCACGAATCATCTCAGCGATTCCGTTCTGCCCCCGTTCACAACCTATCAGCTCGGCAAGTTCTTCGCCTGTGTACGCCACGTAGATGCCGCTCGGCCTCGTCGCGTTCAACGCGCCGAAGGCCTCCCGCATCAACTTGCTGAGTGGGATATCTACGGCGCAGACCTCGATGCGATTCGAGTAAAGGATGAGTTCGCCACCAGTGAAGGGTGTGGGTGGCTGGGTCGTCGCCGAAGATCCATTTGAATCGCCGTTTCGTTTTCCACGATTCAAGACCTTCCGGATAACCTGCGCCAGCGTGCGACCGTTATTCTTGAACGGCTTCGAGATAAATTCGTTGGCACCGGCTGCTCGAAGCTCGCTGGTCAGATCGAGGCATTCCGCAGTGTACGCCGTCATCATAATGACAGGCATCTGGCCCGGTCCCTTGATGCGTTGGATGTCAGCGAGCAGGTTGATGCCGTATTGCTTATCCGCGCCGCCACGGTTGGGCCTGGCCGGGATCTGCAGGTCGAGGAGAACGTAGGCAAAGTCACCGGACTGCAACGCCTCTTGTGCATCGAATTGGTTCGTCACCCAGATATGCTCGTGACCGATTGAGAACAGGGCGTCCTCGATGGAATCAATAATGCGCTCGTCATCTTCGACGATTAGTGCGCGCGGCTTCATGGCGTTTCTCCGTTGTACCGATTCATCGGCAGTGTCATCGTGACAGTAGTTCCCTCGTCCTCTTGGCTGTCCAAGGTCAACGAGCCACCGTGAGCAGCGACGGCACGAGCCGCATTCGCCAGTCCATAGCCGGTACTGTTCTTCTTGGACTTGTTTCGGCGGCCGGGGACGAACATCGAGCGGCCGACGAACTCTTCTGCCGTCATCCCCATCCCGCTATCTGAAACGTGGATCTCGGCTTGATCATCGACCTGCCTTCCCCGCACCATAATCTCTCCAGCACGCAACTTTCGATCGCTCACCTTGAAGGCCTCATAAGCGTTCTCGATCACGTTTGCCAAGGACACAACAATCCGGTGTCGAGTGATCTCGGCCGTGAGTGACTCCGGCACATCGACTTGAAGCGATACACTATCCAAGCTGAATCCACTCCTCCGGACATTGTTACTTGCCATCTCGATCGCCGCCGTAACGACGTCGGCCAGGCGTTCTCGGTGGCGATCTTCGGGTATCGGCTGCGTGAACAGTTCCATGTCACGGAGCGTCCGCTCGAAGACTTCCAAGTCCGCTTGCACCTTTCTGGATTCACGCTTTCGCCTTCCAACTTGCTCCATCAACGTGTCGCAGTTGCTGCCCAGGTGCGTCAGGATGCTGCGGAGATCGTGGACCATGCCACCCACCACGACCTGCACGAACCGGTCGCAGACCCGCATCGTCGTCTGGGCCGTTCGCTTGCCGTGCCGTTCTTCGATTGACTCGAGTTGACGCGTTATCTCATCCACAGTTTGGCGAGTCCGGCCGTTTCGTTTGGCGATTTGTCGACGGCGATTCAAGGCTCGCTGAGCAGCTTGTTGGACATAACTATTCGAGTCCCGCGACAACTGAGCGGCAAGTTCAGAAAAGTCACTGTCAGGAACAGCCAGCAATAGATCGGCGATCTCGCAACGCACCTCCCATTTCGGATCACAAGCAAGAAGATGCACGAGAGCCAACTCAGCTTCGTCGGCGTTGTCTGCCGTAAGGGAGTCCGCCAGCAGTTGTGCAACTTCAAGTCGCTCAGACCACGGCATCGCGCATGGGTCAGCCTGAAGCTGGACCAACGCGTCCACGAGAACGGATTCAATTGTTTGAGTATTCATCAGTATGCGTACCTGTATTTGCGGGCCTTGAATGCGTCTTCGCCGCCTTCCAGGAGCGTGACGATTTCGGACTTGCATTCATCGACGGTGCCCTCGTTGGCCATGCGGGCGGCGCTACCATCCGAGTCCAACACGAACACGCGTTCCGCGTCGCCAAGCACCGGGATATTTGGATTGTGCGTGACGAAGATTAGTTGCCTTCCGGTTTTGACTTTGCGAATGCTGTCCACCACGGTCTCGAAGATGAACCGGTTATCGAGATTGTCCTCCGGCTGATCGATGAGCAGCGGGTTGGCGCTATCCAGCAACAAGATGGGCAGGATCGCGGTGCATTTTTGTCCCGTCGAAAGCGAGAGCGAGTCCTTGTATGTATCCCCGTCTTTCAACTCGATCCGGGGCAGGTCAAGCAGCTCGACCGTCTCCAGCTCGAACAGCAACTTTGGGTTAGACAGTGCTACAAGGGCCTTCTCGGCCTGCTCCGGGTTCAGTTCAGCCCGGTCGATCAGCGCCGCAGTTTTTCGTTCGCGAATCGCGGTGGCCAAGGCAACAGGCCAGAACTTGCCAGCGATCTTCTGGGCAACGATTAGGTGCTTGATTCGCGCAGATTTCAGTGCCTCCTCAAGCAATTGGCGGTAAAGCTCGGGGTTGCCGAACTGCTGCACGCTGACCCGGATCGTGGGTGACAGGGCGGTGTTGATCCGCTCGGCCACTGACTCCCGAATTGCGAACCGCTCATCCCACAGCTCCGACAGACGTTGCAGCAGCTTCGTGCGGCTCCCCTGCAACGTCGACAATTGCTCACGCAGCTGTTGGCGAAGTCGTTCCTTGGCCAACAGATCGTTGCGACGGCGTTCCAACTGCGTTCGCTCTGCCGCCTGCCCCTGTGCGTGACGATGCTTTTCGATCAATGAACGGAATTCAAGCTCTTGTTCCTTGTGGATGGCATCAAGGCGAATTGAAGCCGTTGCGATCCGGCCCAGTGCCGCGGAGATGCCCTTCCCCGCGTCTCCAATCATGCCGTCGACGACGCGTCCGCACTCGTTAAGTTCCTCAAGGACGTGAGCCACGACCTCCCCGTTCGGTCCCTTAACCACGTCGCGATCCTCAAGCACGCTCGTTTGCTGCGCGAGTCGTCCGTTCAACGCGGCTAGCTCTTGCGAGAAACTCTGCAGCATCTGTCGTGACTCGGACACGGTTCGACGTTCACGGTCACGGAGCGACTTAAGCGCATGCGCCTGGTTGATCGTCTTGGCGTTCTCGCCGCCCGTGCCGGAGAAGTGCTTCAGCTTCTCGTCGATACCGGCGAGCGTACCGAGTTCCTCCCCAAGAGCATAGATACGCGTCTGCAAGGGAACGATCTCATTCGCGTTCGTGGCCAACGCGGAGCGAACCTGGTCGATTTGAGTGTCGATTTCCGCAATTCGTTCCGCCTCGAAGTTGTCGATCAGATCCAACTGCGACGTTTTGCGGTCGGCGATACCTTCGACTTCGTTTTGGCTGTAGATGTCAGCTCGAAACAGTCCACCGGATTTCAGCGTAAGATCGGTTGGCTTCCCGTCAGCGGTCAAAACGAGCGGTTCTTCACCGGCCGTACGTGTGATGACGTAGCACAAGCCATCCTTGGTCTCGATCGTGACTTGCACACGACCACCGGCGAGATTTCGGTCGACGAGAGCTTCGATCCGCCGTAATTCCAAGGCGCTGGCTTCGCGGCTCGGCGGCACGTCCAATGCAAACCGAATTAACTCGACGACCGTCGTTTTCCCTGCACCACGCGCGCCGATGAAGCAATTGAGCCCCTCGACGAAATCGAAGCGCGCGCCGTCGAGAAAGCCACCAATGACGGAAACGGAACGGATACGGTGACCACCCTCGGCGTGTATGTCATGACGGGAACTGGCATCTGTTTGATGACGGACTTCAGTAAGCGATTGCATAGCAAGATCCTTTCATTCAGTGCGGATGCTCCACGGACACTCCCCAAACGTGACGGGTCGCGGAAGATGTTGAGGCTGCCAAGAGCGCAAGGCAGAGATAGGGAGAAAGCACCGACCAAAAGAAGCTGGCATTACGGAGCCGGCTGGCCGGGTTCCACCGCTCGGTGCGGCGTTGGTGATAGTGAACTAATGTATATTCAGATGTCGTGCTGTCAATCAGCGCTGGCAAAAAAAATCTCGAAAAAGACGCGGCGTCGCAACTTGTTTTCTCATCATCGGTTAACCCACCGGAAGCCTTCGAGTGTCGGAAAGGCAATGCCGTCGTTGTCGAGCTTTCCGATCAGTTTGAAAACCGTCGGCCAGCAATGAGGGAGTTGGGAAATAAAAAGTCGACTCTGATACGGTGAGTGGTTCGCTTCAAATACCTCGCCTGGTCGTCGTCACAGGGGGTGTCAGGTCAATTCGCAGGTTCTCGAAGTGCTCTGCAAGTTGCTCAGGTGTAAACTGTTGCGACAAGTATTCAAGAAGGTCGTCCTGCCGAGGCTGCCCGAACACCATGCGGTAAACAGCCAAGGAGCGTTTGAGATCGGGGACCATCGAAATCTCCTTGCTGAGCGGCAGCATGGGCAAGTGCCGTTCGATCATGGCCCCGTCTTCAATGCTGTACAGCCAGAAGGGAACTAGGTCGTGGTCAATTACTCGACTATCGAGGGCGGCCTGAAATAGGTAACGCCAAGGGTCTTCGTCCAGCTGCGACTTCAAGATCGCCGCTGCATGGCGGCTCGCCACGTTCTTTCTTACGGCGTGTCCCTTGTAGCGATGGACTCGGCCCTCGCGTTGTTCCAGATCGACTGGATTTCCCGGCAAATTCCAATGTACGACGGCGTGACAATACTGGTGAAAATCGAGTCCTTCCTGTCCGATCGATGTTGTCGCCAGCACGAACGGCCAGAAGGGCGAGTTGAAAGCCGCTCGAACATGCTCCTTACGAAGCCGTGAACTCTCCAGCTCAGCGTGATCGTCGCCGAATCGCATTGCGAAACGCGAACGAGTGGTGTGGGACCGAAGCGAGATCGCTCCGTCGTCGCTTGCCTGAATGTTATCGATTCGCGGCTGCGACACGCGAATGGTAACCGCCTCGGTTAGAGATGCCGCCAACGCTTTCGCAGTTTCTTCCGGGGCTTTCCCGGCAAGCGATAGAGCATCGTGCTGAACGTGAAGGTACTCGTCGAGCACGCTTTGCAAGCAGCCGTCACAACAATATTCCAAAACACGACGCCAGTACGGTTCCTCCCGATTCATTCCGCGGATCATGACGATGACCTCGGGCAAATTGAATTGGTAACGAAGCGCCCAGCCGATCGCCCCGGCGGCATCACGAATCTCCAAGTTGGTGCTCAAATTGACTCCCTCGCACATTCGCACCAGTGCCCGAAGCGCTGCAGTCGCCGGGCCGCCGATCGCAGACAGTGCCATCACTTCAGCCAAGTCACCAGGCGGTCGTCCGAGCTGACGCGGATCACCAACCAGTTCTAAGACGCGGTTGACGTGATCTGTCCACGCCGTGTCTTCCGTGCCCTCGCGTCGCGGCATGTATGGCCCGCGCCAGTCATCCGGCAGTGAATCGAATCCGAGCCACTCGCCGATCTCGTTGGGCCACTTTCCCAGGTCCAGTAAGATCGGTGTTACCCAATACCAGTCAGCATCTACTTGGCCGGCCTCGGGGCGATTCCGAAGCAGGGGGCGTAGCGCCTTCTCAATGATGGTGCGAGCTTTAACCAGAAGGTCGGCCAACGAAAGTAGATTGCCTTCACTGAGCGCAGGCTTCGCCAATTCAAGTGGGTCACAATAAGTCGCGAAGAAGCTGCACGGATACACCAACCCGAGGACCGGCATGCCAGTCGGCCCGCTTGGCGAACGTGCAAAGTCCAACAGTCTGGAACGTCGATCACGATCGGTGGCCGTATTTCGCGAGTCGGCATCGAACGACATGAACATCTGTCGTTCAGCTTCATAGCTGAGCAATACCGAAATCGCCTTGGGAACAACCTTCCAACTAGAGAAGACTAGACGCTTAGTAAACTTCGCCAGGCCGGCGTGCGAGAAAGGACCGCCGAGGCAGTAGTAGGATGCGGACGGCGGCAACCAGAGTAGCCTCCACAGTTCAGCGCCGCCACATCCCAGTGTTTCACCCGCCAAGACCCGCAACCGCGAATTGGCTGGATCAATTGCCTGGTAGTTCTCCATTGCTTCAGTTGAAAGTAGCGAATGATCACACGCGAGAAGTCGGCAAGCGAGGTCCTTTGCGCTGCGTGAACCTCGACGAAGGCCATCAAGGGCATGGATGAACGCGTTCGCCAGGGGTGGCCGAACGGCGGTGCCGCATTTGGCTACATGAATGTGCCGAGCGATCGTGACGAACCCTATCAGCCGCATCCAGAAAAAGCGAAGGTCGTAATTCGCATATTCGAGCTGTATTCGACGGGACGAAACACGTTTGAGAACCTCGCCGACCAACTTACGCTTGAGGGCTACACCTACCAGAAGAGCCAGCCGCGGTTCAACCGCACCGCGATCTCATACATTCTCAACAATCGCATCTACATTGGCGAAATCAAGCGGCGGGGCCAGCACTATCCTGGCAAGCACCGGCCACTGATTGACCGAGCTACTTTCCAGGCGTGCCAGGACATTCTCGCCGGCAAGAACAAGAAGGCGGCGGCGGTCAAACCGGACCATCCGCTCGCTGGGGGCCTGTTCCGTTGCGAATATTGCGGGGCGCTGATCACCGGCGAGATGATCCGCCGCAAACTCCGCGGCGGCGGGGTTCGGCAGCACAACTACTATCGTTGCGCTAACAACCTCCCTGGTCCCGACCATCCG
>NYXM01000116.1 GCA_002685655.1 Planctomycetaceae bacterium | reverse complement strand
TCGCGAGCCGCGGTCTTTCCCATTGCCTGCAATTCGTGTCACTTTCCTAAACTGAACGGCCAGTTGTGAGGAGCAATCCCTGTTCCGGGAGGGGCTGGTGCAAATAAGGTTTCTTTGCGCGAAATCGTGCGATTTGTGAAACTATGTGGCTCGCGCAGGTTGTAGTCCATCGACTGCCAATGCGAAAGCAATCCGCTACATTGGGGGTTTTGCGATGAAGCACCAGAGAAATGCGTCATGACGGATCAGAAAGAAGTCCCTTACCCGGGTATCTACCTTTCCACGACCGATACCGGGCTCCCCGATTGGTTTACCAACGATTTTGAGAAGTACAGCAACTTCAAAGAGATGGCTGGGGGCGGCGGCGGCGTTCTCCTGTCCTGCAAGGATGGCAATTTGGGACGGACCGTCGCCATCAAGAAGCTGTTATCCGATCGTAAAGTGGATGCGGTACAACGACGACGCCTGTTGCGCGAAGCGCGCATCACGGCACAATTGGCACACCCCAACACCGTCCCGGTTTACGAGATTGGCAAGGACGATGATGGGAACATTTACTTCGCCATGAAGAAGATCGAGGGCGAAAACCTGTTCAATATCTTGTGTCGGATCGCACAAGGCGACGAGCCGACCAGGAATCGATACTCTCTTGACCGACTGCTTGAGGTCTTGGTCCAGGCGAGCAACGCGCTTACATACGCTCATACGTCGGGCGTGATTCACCGCGATGTCAAGCCGGAGAACATCCTGGTCGGGTTCTTCGGCGAGGTCTATTTGATGGACTGGGGAGTCGCGAAAGTCTGGGGAATGCCGAACGAAGTTGGCGTCGACGATCTGTTCAAGAGCAGCTTGCAAGAACGGCTCACCAACGCTGGCAGACGGCCCGGCACGCCGCTCTACATGTCACCTGAACAGGTTCAGGACGTGCCAGTCGATGAGCGCACGGATATCTTCAGCCTGGGCGTAGTCCTGTACGAACTGCTGGCGCTGCAAGAACCGTTCAAAGGCGAGACCATCAAACAGACGTTCGACAACATCTTGCATTACACACCACCCCCACCCAGCCAGGTATCCCAACACCTCAAAGTGCCCGAGGAACTGGATGCAGTTTGTGCACGTGCAATGCGAAAGAAACCCGGCGATCGGTACCAAAACGTGCTGGAGATGATCCGAGACATCCGCCAGTTTCGCGAGGAAGCGATGTTGGCGGATCGGAGATAAGGGCGAGTCAGGGATCGCTTCCGATTTGCATCCATTTTGTCGCACATTTTGCCTGTGGATCCATCACCTGGTGCCTAAGTTGAAGGCAGGTCCAACGCTCGGTCGGACGTCAGTTCCCGGCACACGACGCGTAAGCACAGCAGTCTGACGGGAAAAGCCCCGCCCGCTTGCATTCGGCTATCAATCTCCTAACATATTCCTTCTAAAGTTGGCGATTGGCACGACCGTTGCAACCTCAGGCGTAAGCCCAGGCAGGCGTACCGATCGCAGCCCCCTTGACGAGGGGCGGATAGCTTCGGCGAAGGCGTTCCGAGGCTAGATCTCGGGTTTTCGTGCCGCTCAGGCACGACTTCTCCCACAGGGACGTCTTTTCCGGAATGGACGCCACAGATTGCGGTCGTTGGTAGAAACCTTCAGTTTTGGATTTTGATTAGGAGTCAATTGCAAGATGGTTGCCAAGTTAGAGTACATCTGGCTCGACGGTTACAAACCAACCCAGAGCCTTCGATCGAAAACAAAAGTCCGAAAGAACTTCGGCGGCACGCTGGAAGATTGTCCGGTGTGGAATTTTGACGGCAGCTCGACAGAGCAAGCCGCCGGTGGTAGTTCGGATTGCCTGTTGAAGCCCGTCGCAATCTACCCTGACCCGTGCCGTAAGGACGCTTTCCTGGTGATGACGGAAGTTCTCAACCCAGATGGGACTCCACACGAATCGAACGGTCGAGCCACGATTGACGACGACGACGACGACTTCTGGTTTGGTTTTGAACAAGAATACTTCCTTTGGAACACCACCACGAACTTGCCGCCCGGCTTTCCGCCAGCAGGATTCCCGGCTCCCCAAGGTCCTTATTATTGCTCGGTCGGCGCCAAGAATGCGCACGGTCGCGCCTGCGTCGACGAACACCTCGATGCGTGCCTTGCTGCCGGCATCAACGTTGAAGGCATCAACGCCGAAGTCGCGGCGGGCCAATGGGAGTTCCAGGTATTTGCCAAGAGCGCCAAGCGAGCCGGTGACGAGACCTGGGTGGCTCGCTATCTGTTGGAGCGTGCCGGTGAAAGTTACGGCTACGCGATCGAGTGGCATCCGAAACCGTTTGGAGCGTTGGACTGGAACGGTTCGGGAATGCACGCGAATTTCTCCAACGGGATCATGCGTGAATCAGGCGACGAAGGGGTGTTCACGAAGATCTGTAATGCTTTCGGTGGCCAGATTCCGCGGCACATCGATGTCTATGGCGCACACAATGAGCAGCGTCTGACTGGTGAACACGAAACGCAGGCGATTGACAAATTCAGCTACGGTGCGCTCGATCGGGGTGCGTCGATTCGGATCCCCCACACGACCATTGAGGATGGCTGGATAGGGCGCCTCGAAGACCGTCGGCCCGCCTCCAACGCGGATCCGTACAAGGTTGCGTCGGCGATCATCAAGACCGTCAAGGAAACTTGCGCGTAAAACGTCATTCGTCTGAACACAGTACGATCAAAGACCTTCGAGCGTAGTGCTGGAGGGTCTTTTTTTAGTTGAGGTTGTTGAGGATCTGATGGAACGAGGCTCAAGACATCAACACACCATCGCGTAGTGGCTGCAAGTGTGGCTTGTCCAGGATCTCGAACGTCTGAGCAAGCGGTTCCCAGTGTTCGCCAGTTTGATCGATCAACTGGCTGTCGATGGGCCCCAATCGGTCAGCAGCTAATTGCAGGTAGCCGACACGGGCTGGGTTGAGCCTCATCAAGCGGCAAACGGTTGCATCGACGGCGGCCGCGTTTGTACCGACCAGTACCAACCCCATCTGTTTCGGACTACCCATGATCGGGCCATCACCTTCCATGCATTGAATTCCGTCTACGACCGTGATCACCTTGGGCAGCGAGGCATTGATATCAAAAACGGTTTCCGGGATGCCCGCATGGTGCAAGACGTTCTTTGGCCAACCGTACTTGATTCCTGGGAGCGTACCGTACAGGTTCTTCATCGCAGCTGTCACACCCACCCAATGATGGGTCTTCATCTTCGGCATCGAGACGATCAGATCTGCTTCGACGATCGACTGAGGGAAATGGAATCCTCCCAGCCGGCTCGCACGACCGCGGTTCTTGACCCACTTCACCTCTTCGTAGTTCAGATCGGAGAATTCCAATCCGGTTGAATCAAGTGCCTCTTGCAACCCCGATTCAGCCAGTGCCATTTCAGTATCGCGCACGTGTCCAGGCGCTTCGCCCACGACGACATGTGCACCAAAGCCACGAAAGACTTCGGCCGTCGCCAGGATCATCGTGGGATGTGTTGTCATGTGCGGCACGGCACGAGTCGGCTCAACTAGATTCGGCTTCAGCACAACGCGCTTTCCCACCAGATCATTTGCCGACACGCCAGATGCCAACAGACCATCGCGGATGGTCTGCACTAATGATCCGTCGTAACGCTGATGGCGAGCGATGAATACGAGTTCCCGGTGCCGTGAGACACGTTTAATCAACGGATAGCCGATCACTCCCGTCGCGGCCAGCGAACCACCCACGAGCATCGCACGGCGAACGCGAGCGTTCTCTTCAAGCCCGCATGTCGTGCGCTTCGGGCAGTTGGACGGCAAGTTCACATCTACTTTGTCATGCGGCGTACGCTGTGTCATTGAACGTTCTCCTCGACCGCATGGTCGGGTCCTCGTGTTGTGCTCGTATCACGAACTTCCGGTGCGGTCAAACAGTCTCTTCCCTCGACCGCGCCGGCAGCCAGCGACAGGAGGGCGGCCTTGTACGCCGAGCGTTGGCCGGCAGAGTTCCGCGCTTGAGCCTGTTCGATCCAATCTGCGGCTCCGTCTGGAATCGTGCCGCTGTGATGGGAGTCGTGCGCTTGCAAGCCGAGCAGCCCCCAGGCCAGTGACGTACAAGTGGTACGCTCGCACAGTGCCTGTCGCAGCCATGCGATGGAGGCTTTGATGCGACCCCTGCCCAAGGTCTCGCCGCCAAGCGCCCAAAGGGCCAAGCCCGTCGGCTGAACGTGCGGCCATAGCGTCTGCCCCAGTATGCCCGTATTACCATAGTTGCAACCACCACCGGGAATCTGCCTGTCGACCAGCAATCGTACCGCTTCCCGTACTCGCGGATGGTCGCCGTAGCCGGTAGCTTTCAGCGCCAGAACGTGCAGGGCAGTTGGTTCGATCCATGAGTGTGTTCCTACCACCCACGGCCATGCGACCAGCGAAGAGTCGTGATGGACCTCACTCGACCGTGGTTGTGTTTTCCCGCGGATAGACAACATCCATGTCACGGCACAGTCAATCTGTTCGGCAAAGTCAACCGGATCGACTGTGTGCCAAGCCAACGCCGCCAGGCTCGTCGGCCAACATGGGCCGTCGGTGTCACGTCGAACCGCGACGGAGCCGTCAGTTGCCTGCGTCGCAGCGAGCCAGTCAGCCGCTTGGCGAGCCGCATCAGTCTGTCCTTGGGCTGCCAATGCCAGCGCCGAAATCGCCGTGGGTTCAGCAGCACCGGCGTCGCGCGCCAGATAGCCACAGACGGGTGAGACGGCCAATTGCGTGATCAACGAGTTGTGCCACATGAACTGTCTAATCCGTACAATGAGCGCGACCGGACGTTTGCAGCCCAAAGGATCGCTGCTTGATGGTTTGAATGAGCGGGCAGGCGCTGCATTGCCCCGACAAAAACATAGCTCATTGTCGCGCTCTCAAGAGAAACCGGCGTGATGGCCGAGCTGGCTGCGCTCGCACGCAGCCCGCACAAACAGGGCAGCAAATTGCTGCTGACCTGTCTAGGGTCTATCGTTCGATGCATCGGTTGCAAATGGTCAAGCATTCCACCAACGTCGGAACCACCAACATCGGAACCATCGCAATGGTGTCACGTGTCATTGCCTGAATCGTCGTGACAAACGACCACAAGAAGAGACGCGAAACTACCTTTACCGCGCATGTGGAGAGGCAAGAATGCGAACGAAAAAAAGAACTTGACATTGGGCCAACAAGACGATTAAGATGACCGTACAACGTTCAATGTTGCATCTCTTCTGAAGTGGAGGGCGTCTATGCAAGAACCACCACAAATGTTTCGATGAGGACGTTGCACTCTGCAACTCCTTAAGTTGTCGCCCAGAGATCATAGATCCTTGCCTTCCAACCGGTTGGCGTGAATGCTGTGCTTGCAGCCTTTCGAAACTGATTCGGTCCTGCGATCTGGTCACTTTGCACCAAACAGGTAGCGACTTCGGTGCGTGACAAGCTCATCAAGATCATTGTTTGACTGAGCCAAAATCGATTTGCTGCAGCAGGCGATTCGGGATCTTGGGATAAAGCACGCGACCCTCGTCCTCTATTTGTGGCGGGGGTCGCTTTTTTTGTTTCCATTGCATTGCCCATGGCAGCATTTTTGCATTGCCCATGGCAGCATTTTCGCAAGCTAGAAGCACTGACAGCACAGCACTGCCTGCGGAGAAACTGATCTTGCCTCGATTGGTGATTCGGCAAAGAATCGTCTTGCAAGCTCATTACGGAACGACTCCAACTGCGCGCTCGCGGATTACGAGGCAGGATGCCTCGCGCTTGTTCGATACATCATGTTCATGACTACATGTTCATGAATGGTCATTTGACAAGTAGTTCCCCATTGGAGGTCACGTCATGCTCGTCCTTGCACGCAAAGAGACCGAACGGCTCGTCTTTCCCACACTTGGAATCTCAATTGAAGTCATCCATATTCGGGGCAAAAAGACGCGGTTGGGAATTGATGCACCGCCTGATGTGCCGGTTTTGCGCCACGAACTCGCTGATCTGAAGGGCATCGACTTCACGTCGGGTGGTGCGTCTGCGAATCAAAAGTGTTTGAATCTGGCGATGGCCGTTCGAACGACGCTCGACTCGACGGCGGTAGTACTCAACCGATTGCACGCGCATCTCGATGGCCACGATGCCGCGCAGAGTCTTGTTCTCGACGTATTTCGAGAGTTGCAGGTTCTGGATCGCAACATCGACGACACACTCGAGGAAGGTCACGGTTCTTCGCCCCACGCCTTGCTGATCGACAACGACGCGAATGAACGGGAGCTTCTGGCCAGCTGCCTTCGGCTTGGCGGATTCGAGGTCGTAATCGCCTCAAATGCCGACGACGCACTGGGCTACCTGTCGTTGCATTCGCGTCCCGATTTTGCGTTGATCGACTCAGCAAGCGGCGACGAGACGATGATTGACCAATTGCGATCTACCGACGCGTGTGCCGGAATGAAGTTCATCGGATTGGGAGATAACCGAAGCGGCATTGACCGTTGGTTTGCCAGACCGATTAACGCCGAACAGCTTGTCGACGAATTAACGCGGGAGTTTGGTGTAATCGCCGTTTAGTTGCTAAGGCCACTTATTACCGGCCCAGGCGATCATCAACAGGCTGCTACGGAATGGGCACGATTCGCGTGATTGCAATGTCCTCTTTGTTGATGGAATAAGCAACAAAGAGACTTCCTTTCCAGGCCAAGGCATGGGGGTATTGCCAACCATCCAGCTTACTTTTGCCGTCATGACGGCGGTGGGTCGGTTCATTACGCAGCAGAAAGGCGCGGTCAAACGTCACGCCGTCTTTGCTCAATGCGATCGTCAGGACACTGCGATCGAACTGCTTGGGCATGGGGTTATTGACCAGATACGCTGTGCCATCCGGCAGATTACCAGCCGACGTACGAGCCGTCGAATCCAGAAAATTGGTCCGCACCGGAGGACTCCAACTGCGGCCTTGATCATGACTGGCTGTCGCATATAGCGCGCCGCTATAGTTCCTCAGTGTTGCGACGATCGGACCGTCTCGCTGCTTGAAGTAGCTTGGTTCGGTGTAGCCAAATGTTTCCAATTCCGTTGGCTCGATAGATGCTTCTTGCCAGCCTGTCAGACCGTCCTTCGCATCCGAATAGAGCAGTTGCATTCGTTTCGTCCGGCGTGCATTGCCGACATGTTCACCGGCCAGCAATAATCGGTCACGATTCAACTGGTGTGGGCCTTCGATGAAAAACCCACTTGCAATGCGACGGGGTCCGTCCCACGTCCGCCCATCGCTTGACATCCTGGCCATCAGTGCGGTGTCCGCATGAAAATTGCTACCACCTGTTGTGGTGTAATACGCGATAAGAGACTCGCCGGCCACATAGAAACCTGAGGACACACAGACGCCGGTTCCATCTTTGTCTTCAGCCAACACCGCGGGATCCGTCCACATCGCGCCATCGGAAGTACGACTGTAGAGGATTCGCTGCCCCGGATGATCCTCGTGGACGAGCCCGTTCGACCACATGCAATAGAGGTGATTCTTGAAGACAGCAAGATTTGGGTGATGGCAAAACTTGTAACCGTCGTCCGTCGCGCGATACAAAGTCGTGTGTTTGCCTTGGATCGGTTGCAGGCCAACTGTCTTCGTGTCACTTGAATC
>NYXM01000115.1 GCA_002685655.1 Planctomycetaceae bacterium | reverse complement strand
TGCTGGAAGCGGACTTGGCCCTCAAAGGCAGCCATTCGACAACTCATCGCGCTCGCTTTGTGCTTGAACGGCTCATTCTGCGGATGGCGAAAGCGTCGAGTTTACGATGAACACGACGACGGGAAGGTGTCGCTGGTGTTGCTTGTTGCTAGCGAGGAGCCATCGACCTTGAGCGGATCGACGGGTTCTCGTACTATTCGCCGCCTCTTTTTCGCAACCGCTCTCGTGTGGAACGACCATCGTGGCTCGAAAACCTCTCGGAATCGTCCTACTATTGATCGCAACCTCCGGCTGTGCTGGTCGACCTTGGCTGGCACGACATGGCTCGAACGACCGAACCGCGGTGATCGCGCCAAGTCACGACGATCGAATAGCCACGAATCCATCGACACCAGGTTTCTTGCCAGCCGGATATTCGACTCCCGGATCGCCAACGCGCGGGGCAGCGACGCCGCCGACACAGTCGCCCTATCAACGGCTACACAATCAACCGCTACACCGTCAACCGTTACCTGGCGACGAATCACCTCGTCGGCAGAGCCCGTCCGGTTCGTCTTACGGCCAACAGATTGCCGCACCACCCATGGCTGCAATTCCCGGGTCGCATTCCATGCCCTTCTACGAAGGCTCTCATCCGGGGACACTTCCTGGTTTTCAGCAATACGTACAACAGTCGGTCGTAGATGAAGTGCGCCGTCAGAACTTGACGTCAACACCTCTTGCATCGTCGAACGCGATACCCGTGGCGGCCAGCCCATCAGACACCGAGACCCCGGAAGGAAGGCGCGCCGCGGAGTTTAATATCAACGATGCTCAAGCTGCCAGCGAATCCACATTGGCATCAACTGGCACGTTACCAACTGACGCCTCACCAACTGGCAGGTCACCAAAAGGCGATCCAGGCGAAACGCCCAGAGCGGAACTCCAGTCGAATCCTAGCGGAAGCCAACCGGCCAACGATGATCCCAAAATGCTCGATGGTCAGGTTGTCCACGCTTCACACACCACGACGGAGAACTTGGATCCCGCGTCAGGCCGATGGCGTGATGCAGCAGCGAACACGCTGGCAACCATCAACAGGGAGTTGGCCAAGAACGACCTCAGCACGGCGGAACGAACTCGTTTGAACGTTATGGGGCGTCTTCTGCACGCATTCTTGAATGATTCTGAGAAGGCCCTAGCACCCATTGAAGGCGTCGATGAAGACGAGAGCGAATACTGGAAGCACTTTGCTCATAGCTTGGTGATA
This sequence comes from Planctomycetaceae bacterium, assembly GCA_002685655.1. The sequence goes on along the minus strand of NYXM01000115.1, from coordinate 10,105 downwards.
TTCCTCGACGCTGACGAGAAGAACACCTCCAGTCGACGCTCGGCGCTGACCTTACGAAGCCTCCGTGTCGCTGCGGACCACCTGGCCAACATCAGCAAGTTGGACGTCCGTAACCTGGCCTTCTGTAGCAAAGTCGAAAGTTATGGACGGTTTGATGAGTTTAAGACGTACGGATTCAAGCCTGGACAAGAAGTGCTGTTATATGTCGAAGTTGAGAACTTTGCCGTCGAATCCGATTCGAACCGTCACGAAACGGAATTGCAGGGCGAATACACAATCTTCAATGTCGATGGCAAACGGGTTGCCAACGCTGGCCTCCCCTTGGACAAGCAAGTCAGCAAGAATCGGCGACATGACTATTTCATCGCCTATCGAGTTTTCATGCCCAAAAGGATCGAGCAAGGGCATTACACGTTGCAGTTGACCATTGAAGATCTCAAAGGCAGTAAGTCTAATCAATCCACGGTCGAATTTTGGATTCGATGATCAGATCATTCGCGGTCGCAAGTCTTCCGCGATGTCGTCGATCTTGACGCGCCACTGCTCGAGCGAATCGCGATCCCGGACGGTGACTGTCTGATCTTCCAACGTCTGACCATCCACTGTGATGCAAAACGGCGTTCCGATTTCATCCTGCCGTCGGTACCGCCGTCCAACGGCCCCCTTTTCGTCGTAGAACACGTTGAAGTGCGATTTCAAGTCCCGGTAAACCTGCTGCGCCACAGCGGGCATCCCGTCTTTCTTGACCAACGGAAAAACAGCCGCTTTGACTGGTGCCAATCGCGGGTGGAATCGCATCACGGTTCGCGTTTGCATCTTGCCTTTTTCGTCGGGCGCTTGATCTTCGTCGTAAGACTCGCATAGAAACGCCAACGTGGCACGGTCCGCGCCGGCTGAAGGTTCGATCACGTGCGGGATGTACTGATATGGTGCCCCTGGCTGATCGGCGTCTTTGTTCTGCTTGACGTATTCCTTGAATGATCGCAGGCCGTGCTGTTCCTTGTCCCGTTCCCAAGCGTCGTCATCAAAGTAGGACAGGTCTTTTCCGCTACCGCGCCATTTCGGTTTACCATCCGGTCCCAATTGAACCTCCAGGGGCGAACTCTTCTCGTCCAGCTTGCCTTCCATGTGGCTACGCAGGTCGAAGTCGCCACGGTGGGCAATACCTTCCAATTCACCAAACTCGCCTTCGGGCAGGAAGGGAAACGCATACTCAATGTCGGCCGTACCGGTCGAATAGTGACTCAGTTCCTCTGGCGGGTGTTCGCGCAATCGCAACCGTTCGCCCGCCAGCCCCATGTCGATATACCATTGCATCCGCCTGTCGCGCCAATACTGATACCACTCGTGAGAGGTCTCTGGGTGACAAAAGAACTCGATCTCCATCTGCTCGAATTCGCGCGAGCGGAAGGTGAAATTACGAGGCGTGATTTCGTTGCGAAAGCTTTTACCAGTTTGGGCGATGCCAAACGGAATCTTGACACGGCTGCTGTCGAGCACGTTTTTGAAATTGACGAAGATGCCCTGTGCCGTTTCAGGTCGAAGAAAGGAGACGTCGTCTTCGCCACCGAGGGCGCCGACCGTGGTCTTGAACATGAGGTTAAATTCGCGAGGCTCGGTCAGTGTGTCGAGCGATTTCGCATCGGGCCCCAGCACTTTGCTGGTGTCGTCAACTTCGGGCAAAGCGATGAAATCGCCGATCCAATTCAGTTGTTCCGCGTTCTTGGCCCGCAAGTTAAAGAACTTAAGTGCCTTTGCCTGGATTGAACTCTGCTCTTCTTCCACGGAGTCCATCGTCGTCACGAAAATCCGCTGGTCCTTGGCTTCAACCCAGCGGCCGCGGACCTGATCGTGACGATAACGCTTTCTTGATTCACGACAGTCAACCATGTAGTCGTGGAACAGGTCGTAATGGCCGGAGCACTTCCAGACCTGCGGATGCATGATGATGGTGCAGTCGAGTCCAGTCATTTCGTAAGCAGCTGGTGCGCCGGCGGGTGCCGTCAAATCGTCATGGGCATTTACCATATCTCGCCACCAGGCGTCTTTGACGTTGCGTTTCAGCTCGACGCCCAACGGACCGTAGTCCCAAAACCCCTGTAGGCCGCCATAAATCTCACTCGATTGAAACAAGAAGCCTCGTCGTTTGCAGAGCGAGACAAGTTTTTCCATTTGCATTTTCGTCGCATTCCTTCGGAAGATCTGGGGTGATGGTCAAGCCACCCAGTTTACAAGGCAACCCTGGAGAGGGTCCATGCCAGTCATTCTGCCGTGGAAGGCGCGGAAGGCGCCATTTCGACCCCCTTTGAAGGGGCCATGCCGAGTTTGCGTACCAGGGGCTAAAACAATTGCGGGTCATCGGCCGCTGGGTCATCGTCAGTGCGGCGCACTGGCCAATTCCGACGGAATTCGCTCCGCAGGAATTCATCTCCACGGCCAAGATCGTCGCTTTTGAAAATCCGCGGATCACCCACGACCCGCACGCCCATAAACGTGGACTCTTCAGCCACACCAAGACAACAGTTTTGCGTCGCCAGTCGCAAGTGATAGGATATATTGACCAGGTCAAGATCGGTGGCGACTCCTTCGGTCCTGGCGGCTTTCGGTCCAGGTAGTCAAACTTTTAACGTCACGTAATCACGAGGTATTTCCAATGAACCTGAGAATCATGCTGCCGATCTCTTTGTTGGCGACGCTACTGGTTCCACCCTTGTCGGCGGAAGATGATGTCGGCACACAGCTTGAGCAAATCAAGAAATCGTACGACAAGGCCTACCAAGAGTTCCTCAGTGACTATCGGGCCGAGACGGACGCAACGAAGAAGCGCGAGATCGTCTCGACGCGGCTTCCGGCGATATCAAAGGAGTATTTAGATAAGTACCAGGAATTGGCAGACAAACACGCAAAGACCCCCGCTGCCGTTGAAGCATTGGCCATGGTCTGCCAACTCGGTGGACGCGCGCCGGGTGGTCGGGCGTTGATCGAGAAGGCAAAAGAACGATTATTGGCCGACCATCTCAATGAAAAGGGCTTCGCAAAAGTCGTTAGCTTGTGGAGTCGCGACGACGAAATGTTGGCGAAGATCGCCAAAGAGTCGACTAGCCGTGACGTGCAAGGTCTGGCGCTTTACTTCCAAATGTCCAAAGCCAAAGGCCGACAACTGACGGAGAAGAACGTCGCCGAGGTCAAACCGATGATGAAGCGGATTACCGATGAGTTTGGTGACGTGCGAATGGTATACGCCAGTGGCAGAGATCGCGGGACGTTGGCCGAGCTCATCGATAACGAGTTGTTTGCTTTTGAAAACCTGCGGATCGGTAAAGTCGCTCCGGAGATCACTGGCGAAGACCTCGACGGCGTGAACTTCAAACTTAGCGACTATCGTGGAAAAGTAGTCGTGATCGACTTCTGGGGCGATTGGTGACCTCCTTGTCGGGCGATGTACCCACACGAACGGTCGCTCGTGAAGAAGCTCGCAAACGAACCTTTCGTTTTACTTGGTGTGAACAGCGATCCGAAAGAGAAAGTGCTTGCTGCCCTCGAACGGGAGAACATCACATGGCGCTCTTTCTGGGATGGCGGAAACACCTCGGGACCGATCGCGTCACGCTGGAATGTGAGGGGTTGGCCGACCATCTATGTGTTGGATCAGAAAGGCGTAATCCGATACAAGAACGTCCGTGGTAAAGCCATGGATAAGGCTGTTGATGCGTTGCTGGCCGAAGCCAGTTCCAACGGGTCATAGAGCCGCTATGACCTTTCCGGCCCGCGGACCACACGAAGTTGTCTGTGGGCCGGAGGTGGCGGCTGTCTGTCGGAATCTTCTAATACATCTTGTTTGCGACCGTGTTCGCAGAGACGCAGCGGCATTGAGTGATTCGCTGCGCAATGCCCAAAGCGCACAGATCGTAACGACGATTGAAGACGGCTCGGTCGTTGATTCCGGACAAGGCTACTCACCGTTATCGGTTTGCTCGTCCAGCGCAAGCCTATCTTTAGTTGAGTGCAATGCCCCCCTCAACATGGTTCATTGGTTAAGTTACGCTGGTCGCTGCGGTATATTGGAAACTGGACGGCTATTGTCGGCCAAGCTCCTCGATTTTTCAGTCAGTTACCCCATGAAGCTAGACAAATCCAACGCCCGCGTGCGAAAAATGTTCGGTGAGATCGCACCGCGATACGATTTGATGAACCATCTGCTGTCGTTGAATGTTGATCGCTACTGGCGCTGGCGGACGGTCAATCTCGCGCCGCCTCGCGACGGGTCGCCGATCTTGGATGTTTGCACGGGGACCGGCGATCTGGCGCTGGCGTATTCGCGTCGGACGGCTGGTGCCACCCCAGTGGTTGGGACGGACTTCTGCCCGGAGATGTTGCGAATCGGCCAGAAGAAGCAGAGCCGCGCTGGACTCGACGGACAAGTCACTTTCATCGAAGCTGATACGCAGCAGTTGCCGTTCGAGGCGGATCACTTTCAACTCGTCACGGTTGCTTTTGGACTACGAAACGTGTCCGACACCGATCAGGGGCTCGCCGAAATGGTCCGAGTTTGTCAGCCAGGAGGTCGGGTTGCCGTCCTCGAATTCTCGATGCCGCGTTGGCAGCCATGTAAAGGTATCTACAGTTTCTATTTTCGCCGTGTCCTCCCCAAGGTCGGGCAATGGTTAGCGCGGAATCGGCAAGGAGCGTACAGCTACCTTCCCGATAGTGTCAGCCAGTTCCCATCGGGCGATGCGCTCGCCACGCGGATGACAGCGGCCGGGCTGGAGCAGATCCGCATGGTTCCGTTCACGTTGGGAATCGCCACGCTCTATCTCGGTACGAAACCGGAAAGCGAGGCAAACGAAGACAGTACCACCTTCGAGTCAAGGCAAGATTCCGCACCATGAATCATCCCTTGGTCCTGGCCATCACCGGTGCCAGCGGCGCGATCTATGCCGTCCGCCTGCTGGAGTTGTTGCTGCTAAGCGGTCGCCATGTGGAACTCACGATCAGCCCTTCAGCCTCCGCCGTGCTAAAGCAGGAACTCGACTGCAATCTTAATCTTGACGCTTTTCGGCTGACTGACCTTATCGACCTTGATGAGCACACTGGGCGACTGTCTTACTATCATTATTCCGACATCATGGCACCCATTGCCAGCGGTTCGCATTTGACCGACGGCATGGTGATCTGCCCTTGTTCGGGTACCACACTTAGTGGTGTCGCTCATGGAACGAGCAGCAATTTGATTCAACGTGCCGCCGACGTGCACCTCAAAGAGCGCAGGACACTGATCCTGGTGCCTCGCGAGACACCGCTATCAATCATCCAGTTGGATAGTATGCGGCAGGCGGCACAAGCCGGAGCTGTAATCTTGCCGGCGTCGCCCGGTTGGTATCACGGTGTTCATGCCATCCAAGACTTGGTGGACTTTGTCGTCGCGCGGATTTTGGATCACTTGCGGATCTCGCATCAATTGATGCGACGATGGGGTGGGGACGAAGACGCGGCAGGCGCGTGAATGGAAAAGAGTTTCCAAATGCTGTCAAGAATTCGCCATCTTCTTGAAATGATCCGGTTCAGCCACACGATTTTTGCGCTGCCATTTTCTCTGTTGGCGGCGGTCATGGCCTGGACCGCACCGGGAGATGGTGTCGGTTTCCGTTGGCTCCATCTGCTGGGCATACTGATCTGCATGACATGTGCCCGCAGCGCGGCAATGGCGTTCAACCGGCTGGTGGATCGCAAGATCGACGCGCAGAATCCTCGTACCGCGGGCCGTCACCTTCCAGCAGGTACTCTCACCGTCGCCGGTGTCGTGATGTTTATCGCACTTGCTTCGTTGGGATTTATTCTCGGAACACTGCTATTCTTGCCCAATTCCTTGCCGCTGATTCTATCCATCCCTGTCTTGCTATTCCTGTTGGCTTACAGTCTGACCAAACGCTTCACAGCAGCCGCGCACTTTTGGTTGGGAGCCTCGTTGATGTTGGCACCGGTTTCAACCTGGATTGCCTTGCGCGGCCAGATCCTGATGAGCGCTCCGCTGGACTTGCTTCCGGCGATCTGGATCGGTGCGGCGGTCTTTTTGTGGGTCGCTGGGTTCGACATGATCTACGCATGTCAAGATGTCGATTTCGACGTTGACGCAATGCTTCGCAGCATCCCTGCATTGCTAGGAGTCTCAGGAGCTCTGCGTCTGGCTGCCGTTTGCCACTTTCTCATGTGTTTGATGCTATTGACGCTACCGTTCGTCGATCACTTGGGCGGGCCAGTTTTGTCGTTAGGTCCGATTTACGGGACGGGTGTCTTGGCCGTCATTCTGCTGTTGGCCTACGAGCACTGGATTGTACGACCAGACGATCTGACGCGTGTCAACGTCGCGTTCTTTAACATCAACGCCGTGGTTAGTCTTGGACTGTTTGCCGTAACGTCGCTCGATTTATTGTTGGCTTCTCACTGAATTCGACGGTATTCTGGCGCCAACGATTTTGGGTATCAGCGGGTCGTAACGCCCGACCAAGTTCCAACTTGACAAGATCGAGTAGGCGATGGCGGAGTTCATCATCAGTTTGGCGATTGCCCTCGTGGTTGTGACACTCGTCGGTCACGGCATTTGGGTTGTGTTGGCCGCGATGATCCGCGCGGTGAGAGATGACAGCGGCTCGGCGACAGCGGCGCGCGACTGCCCGGCCTGCGGCAGGCGCAAGGCAGTAATCGCCGGTGGTTGCCGGAATTGTGGCGCGACCCCGTTTATCCGTCCTGCAGCTGACTTGGCACCGCACGATGAAGTACTCGTCACGATGCGACGTCTGAAGAAACTGCTCGAACGCGGTGCGATCAAGCGCGAAGACTTCGATAAGCTCGAGGTCCTGATCCGTGCTGACGATCTGTCGCCTTTCGCCACACCGTCGCAGACACAGACTAGTGCCGACACCGCCACATCGACGCAAATCGCCCCGCCCGACGTGCCGCCAGCTGAATCATCCGAAAGCGACGCCACCACCGTTTCCTCGCCGGGCACAAATCCAGTCGCTTCCGTAGCGCCGAAGATCGATAGCGAAACTGTCGACGAGAGCATCTTCGACGCAGAAATCATAGAGGACGAAGCCGCCGTGCCGCCAGCTGTTTCGCGCCCTCCAACTGCTGTGCCGCCATCGCATCCGCTGGACCGCCCCGAAACGCCCCCGCCGGCACGACGCGCATTGGCGCCGCGCCGTACCCTGGCAGCGCTGCTGCAGGCCTTCATGGAGGAAAAGAATATCCGCTGGGGTGAGATCATCAGTGGTCTGTTGATCGTTGTGTGCGCGGTAGGCCTGGTTGTCAGCCTGTGGGCGACGCTGCGTGATTCGATCCCGTATCTACCGGCACTGATTTTTTTGGTTGGAACCGGGGCCTTTCATGCGGCCGGGCACTACACTTTACGGAGTTGGGATCTGTCGTCGATCAGCCGAGCTGTATTGATCATCGCCACACTGTTGATCCCGTTGAACTTTCTTGCCGCAATCGCTTTGAGCGGCAAAGCAGACGAACAACCTGCTTGGACCGATCCAACTTACCTGGCGGCCATCATCGTGGGACTTTCCGCGTATGGCACGATGACGTTCTTTGCTGGACGCGCGTTTCTTGGCACTGACTGGTGGCGTTTGCTGGCAGGCGTGATGGGACCGTGCGCCGGTCAGTTGTTGATAAATCGGTTTGCGCATCAAAGCGATTCGCTCACCAAAGTGATGGGCTTGGCGATGATCCCACTGGCCGGCTTCCTCGTGGCAACGGTCAGTGGTTTGACCAGGGCTCGACGCTGGAAAGGCCTTTCGATGCGTCGCGCCGAAGTACTGTTGTTAGTGCTGGGGATCGCGACGTTTGCTTTGCTGAGTGCTTTGGCGCTATTGGTTGCCAAGTCCGGCGCCATCTGGAACATGCTGGCTCAATTGTCTCCGGCACTGAGCCTGGTTGCGGGCACAGTGTTGGCAAGTGGTTTGCTGATTCATCAACGCACCAACTCGGCCAAGCTGTACGCCCTCCGTACGACCGGCACCAGTCTGGCGATTGGGGCCGCCTTCGGTCTGGCAATCTGCATCTTGTTCGCGTGGCCCGAACCGGAATTGTTGATCACAGTAGGTACGCTGAATGCGATTCTGCTGGCCTATATGGGATTCTTGGTCGGTTTGCCGACGCTGCACGGCTTTGCGGTCGCTTGCGGCGCTCTGGCGTGGATTGTCGCATTTCATCATCTGTCAGGTGCCTACCAAAGTCAGACTCGCTGGGGCCTCGAGATCGTCCGCTCGTTCTTCACTGGCCAGTCCGCGGCTGCGCTGGGGGTTTTTGCCGCGTTGATGGGCGGATTCGCTCTCGCTTTAGTGCGAGTAAAACATGAACGCGATGCGAGAGGCTATTTCCTGGGTGCCGCCACGATTCTGGCGATCAGTGGCCTGCTGGCGATTGTCGTTGGATTCTGTGGGTTTCCTTCCAGCTACCTTTCGCCGCCGACACTCTGCATTTACGCAATTGCCTTGTCGATCACGGCAAGGGTCATCGGTGACGGTCGAGTTGCCTGGGTGGGATCCGCTATCTTGCTCGTTGCCCTCGTGCAAGCTTTTGGGTTTGTCGACTTCTATCACGATGTACTCGCATTGCGCGGTGTCTCCTTTCACCGTGCAGTGATGTTTGCCTTCCTCACTCATGGTGTCATTTGTTTGCTGGTAGGGGCCTGTGCAGGTCGTTTGGATGCCTGGACCGAGACGCTGGACGTCACGTCCCGTCGTTGGTCGGGGTTCGTGCGACCGCTGACCGAGTCGGCACTGGCAACGTCACTATTGGCCGCACCATCGGCGTTGTTTGTGGTGGACTTTCATTTTGGCTTCCACACGATCTATCTGGCCGTGATTGCCGTTATTTGGCTGGGCGTCGCAGTGGTTCGTCGCTGGTCCATGGCTTTTGTGGTGGCGCATTTAGCCGCTACGCTGTCGCTTGTTACGTTGGTTGCGGCACTGCACCATGTCGATTCTTGGCGCGACATTTTTGATCCCTTGCACGTGGCTGGAACACTGTTGGTGCTTTCCACATCGTGCATTCTTGCCGTTTTGGGACGCCGGTTCTGTCGCCGTTGGCCATCTGTCGAGCGACTACTCGAATTTCGCGATTGGCCAACCGTTGACCGAGTCACTGTGGGGGTTGTGATCGCCACGTTGCTTTGTGTCATAGTCGCCGGCTGTGTTCCCGGTGTCTTGCGAGAGCTGGGACTTGGCAAGCTGGCTGCCGAGTTGACCATGCCAGGGCACCATCAAGCCTTTGAAGCCTGGATGTGGGCCGCTTGGGCGGCGGTCACAGCTGCCATTGCATTCTGCATTTGGGAGCGGATCACGCGTCTGTGTTTCGAGTCGTTTGTCTTGGCCTGCAGCGCGGTGCCGCTACTCATTGCCGGGCCACATGAAGTGCACGTCGCGTCATTGTCGGCGATCCGCTGGTCGTTGGCCATTTTCGGACTGGCGGCCGCGACCTGTTGGTTTGCACGCCGTTCGATTTTCGCGCTGGCGCGACGTCGAACAGACTGGCCAGGATTGCAAGATCCCGGCGCGCAACAGATGTCGACCATCCCGATGTTGCTCGTGGTGCTCTCTGCATTTCCTGTATTGATCGCGACAACCATGACGGTGGTGCAAGTGGTCAGCGGAGTTCAGGTGGGTGGCCCGGAGGCGAACTCATTCTTTGCGAAGATCGGCGCCGCGTGGTCGTATGGCACGCCCTTGGCATTGGTCGCGACGATGCTGTTGGTGATCGCGGTCCGCGACGCTCGAGCGTCGTATGCGTTGGGTGGGTCGGTCGTCTTCCAATATCTGGCAAGCCTGGCCTGCCTCCTGCCAGCATTGACCGCGACCCCGGGAAAGCAACTTGGCGGAATTGAGCTGGCACGGCTGGGACAATGGAACGCAGTGGCGTTGGGCAGCTACGGGCTGATCTGGCTGGCCCTGCGTAATTGGATCGAACCGGACGCGTCTGCAGAGCGCCCCGATTCTTTCGCAGCCGATTCCCGTCAGCTGGATCTACAGCGATTGATCAGTGTTGACGCGCAGGTGGCCGCGGCCATGGCTGCAGTGGCGCTATTGGCGATCGCCGCGGCAAG
>NYXM01000114.1 GCA_002685655.1 Planctomycetaceae bacterium | reverse complement strand
GACCGGATGTGACTTGGTTGGGGCTGGACGCTGCCATTGTCGATAACGCATTACCTGCACTGAGGGCTCGGGTAACAGGGTTGGGCAATGACCAAATGTTCGAGCGAATCGCTGCCGCGCTTGGTAGTCTCAGGCAGTTGTATGGGGATGAGGGTCCTGACCGCTCAGCAATTGAAGAGGCGATCGCGGGTGGTGGACTCGTGATCGACGAGACCCGACACGAAGCCTATTGGGAGACTCACCGTCTGGCAGAACAACCGACCAAGACCGCTTGGAAATTGTTGGTGGCTCTTGCACACAAGGCTCCCTTCGGATCGGACGTCAAGGGGCGCGACGTGTGGGGAGATGAAGCCGTGACCAATTCAGCCATGAGCAGCGTCTGGGCACGATTGAAGAAACTCTTACCGCCAACTCTCTGGCCACTGGTTCGCCCTGGGGATGCCCCACGGACGTATCGCCTTAATTTGAATGCGGATCGCATCCACATCTTTCCGTAACGCGACGGATTGGGGCAACGAAAATTCCGTCGCGTATCGCTTGAATTGTCACAGAAATCCGCGACCTTCGTGATCGCCGTGTGATAGTTCGTTTGTAGGCTCAGGGGCTGGTGATGATTCACTGGCCTCGCTTCAGATTCGGAGGTCGCTATGGATCATCAGGACAATACGGTTCAGCACACAGTCGGCGACGCCACGACATCGTCCGGCGAAAAACTCGACTTGGATCGCTGGGCGAGGCTGGTAGCCGATGGCCAAGTGCCATTTCCAAAAGAGCTTCCGTCACAGACACAGGAAGCGCTTGGACGAAAGGTTGCCCGGTTTCGACGACTGCGGTTGCTGAGATTCATCGCTCGTACGATCGCACTGGATATCCATCGCTCGCGCGAGCCTTAACGAAAGGGTATACCAATGCTCAAACGTTCATTTGATCCAACGCTTGTTTATCTCGTCGTTGTTTATCTCCGCATGAGCAGTGAGAGTCAGAACAAACGAAGTCCCAAACAGCAGCTCAGGGAAATCAAGAAGCGTCTAAAAGCGCTGGGCTACAAGTGGGTCATCGTGAAGGTCTATCGCGATAATGCCAAGAGCGGGAAGTATCTTCGCAATAGGCACGGATATCAACAAATGATGAGAGATCTCAAGTCCCGCGTGGTCGCCGCGGATTTGATTTTGGTCGACACGCTCGAACGGTTCGGACGAGTCGAAGAACTACAGGCGATTCGCAAAGAATTGGACGAGCAGTTTGGAGTTTTGGTGTTGACGGGTGACACTAATTTTGCCGATCCAAACACGCCGCAGGGCAAGGCCCTTGGCATGTTTGAAGCAATGCGCGCGAGTGAGCACGGGCGAATCCTCGGCCATAACGTTTTGCGAGGAAAACGCGACGCAGCGCTTCAAGGACACTGGCCCGGCGGTCCGCCACCGTTTGGTTACATGCTCGAAAGCAAAATGAAGACTGTCAAGGGCCGGGAAGAAGTAGACTACTGCGTCCTCATTCCGAATCCTGAAACGAAATGGATCATTGGCGCGCTGTTCAATAAAGCCGCGGAGACATCTTGGGGAACGACGCGCCTGGCCAAGTTCCTCAATGAGCATCCGGAGATTCCGAAGAAGTTCAAGCCTTTCCACACGGAGACGACCGGCAATCGGTTGGACAATCCCATTTACTATGGCGAATTGCTTTGGGAGCGGAACGCAACTGGTGTCGTCGCTGATGTGCGTGTTGTGGAACGCAACGCCGAGGAAGACATGCTGCGGGTGCCGGAATTCTGTGAGCCAATCGTCGACCGCGAAACTTGGGAGCAGGTTCAAGCTATCCGTCAAATACGGCGCAACCGTGTTGCCGAAAAGCGTCGTCCCAGGGGCGAAGCCAATGGTAAACAAATTGAACCGTCTGCGCCCGGCTTATCCCTGAAATACTTGCTCAGCGGACTTGTCTTCTGTTCCGAATGTGGTTTGCGGATGACCGCCTCCTCTTCATCCAAATACGTCACCAAGTCAGGTGAGGAAAGACTCTATGTCTCTTACGTTTGCCCCGGTTACTTGGGCGGACACTGTTTGAACTCGAAGACCGTTCCAGAAAAGTGGCTGCGAGAAGTTGTCGTCGCGAAGGTTCGCGAACGACTGTTCCCGTGGCACGAGTAGTTTATGACTTCATTCCTCGGGTGGCGGCGCCTGCACGGCGTCGCCACCACTTCCCCGTTCTTCGGAGGTGCGATCATGGACGAGAAGAATAATGTTCAACAACTGCCGTGGTTACCGGAAATAATGGAACTGGTGCGCGACGAATTGTCGACGCTTACCGAAACTCAACACGAACAACGTCCGGCGCTAGAACAGGAGGTCAAACTGCTGGAGGACAAGATCAAAGGGTGGTCCGCATCACTGGCGAAGCCTGATCTTTCCACAGCTTTACGTACCGCCATCGAATCAGATTGCAGTGCCGCACTTGATCGCAGGCAGGACATCGAAAACTCGCTTGCGGAACGCGAAGCACAACACGAGCAGGCCGATCGCCTCGTTGATGAGTCCGAGGTATTGCACCGCATCGAACAACTTGCGGACGTACTTGATCGCAACAATCCCACGATGGGAAACTTACACTTGTCTTTGCATATTGACCGCATCGTTTGTGCGCCCGATGGCAAGGTGACCATGAAAATCTGCAAGCTCGGTTCGCTTACCGAAGCCGTAGAGATCTTCGCTGACGTGGACGACAACGGCGACACGTCAAGCAACGACCCAAAGAAGACGAGAGGTGCACCACGACGCCGAGCTCGATTGCGCGTGGAAAGTTGGGCGGAGGATGGCGTCAACATGCGAGCGTTGGCCGAGTTTGCGGCCGACTCGGATCGGTTTGCAGGTCTCGGCGAGGACTGGTTCTGGACCGACGAGTTTCAAATTCCCGATCGGCCACTGTCGTGGGTCGATCAAAATGCCCAAAGGGTATTCGGTCGTCGTCAGGAGGCCAAGCTTTCCCACGCAAAACTGGCGGCAGAATTTGGTGTGTCGAAACCGACCATCCGTGCGGCTATCAACCGCCACTTGGCAACGCATCCCGATGCGAAAGACGAGGTCAATCTATCCAGCGGCGGCGCGAGGCCACCTAAGTTCGATTTGACAGAGTTTGGGCACGAGGCCCGGGCTCTCTGGGCGGCCGGTTGGGCGAAACTGAAGCTTGCCAAAAAGTACGGCTGCTCGACGCCCACGATCGACAAAGCAATCGCTTGGGCCTACGACCAGGCGGGGCTGCCGGTGCCGACGCGCGCGGATCGTCAGAGCGTTCGGGTCGCAGAAGCGCGACAGATGCTTGACACCGGTCATTCATTGGATGAGATCGTTGATGCGTTGAAGGTCTCAGACGTGACGGCTCGCAAGTACTTGAATGCGTCTTTCGCGGCGGAGGGCAAGCCGATGCCCGATCTGCGAAGTAAACGCCGCCAGTCGTGATGAGGTTTCAATTGCCGTGACCGGAGTCCCAAGATCGCTAGAACGTTCAGGGTACAGCTCAGTTTGTCGAAGCAGCACACCTCACCGCGCGAATCCGAGTGTGAGGCACCTGAAGATTCTTCTGAATTGGATGCGGTGGCGTAATTCCCGTCATCGCTGAACGTGGGCGTCCAGAATGTTCTAACAATCCTCACCAGGCCCGGCATCTGCCGGGCTTTCTTTATTGGAGCCAAGCTGATGGAGCAACCATTTGAAGAATTTGCAACGCTCGCTGGCAAAGTGGTTGCCAAGCGTTGGCTTGCTAGGAATGCGGCGCGAAGAAAGCGGTCCGCTGTTTCATCGAATGAACCCGACGATGAGAGACACACCGTCGAGGTAGCCACGACGTCACAGACGGGAAAGTCGCCAAACCAGTAAAGCTACCGATTTCGGTGTCGAGCTAAATTCGGAGCGATAACGCGTCATATTGAAATGGAGGGTTCGCTTAACTGTTCCATCTCTCCTCATTCACTAATCACTGCCCTTGATAGGAGGTCTCCATTGACTTACGTCGTACTGGCTTTCGTCTCCCTGGCCCTGCTGCTGGCGATCGTGGCGTTCATCAAGGAACGTCGCCTACGACTGGCGCTGCAGCAGATTCTCAGACGCCTCATTGACCGCTGGAGGACCCATGCAAACACACACGCTCCGGGTCATCCCAATCGTCGCGATACTGATGTTGGCGATGATCGGGTGTGACGAAAACGAAAACAAACGTTTGGCCGAAATGGCCGAAAGACATTTGGAGCGACAGTCCGAGCAGAATCGCCGGATGTCCGAACTCCAACGCGAAGTTGCAGAAGGCGCGAGGCAACTGGTGGAAGCTGACGCCAAGGCTCGGGAGGAGATGGTCACGTTGCAGCTCGCAACTCAAACTGAACGATCCGAGATCGGCCGGCAGCGCGATGCCCTCGAGGATGAACGCCGCAACCTTGCCGCAGCGCGTCGGCTGGACCCGATCATTGCGGCGGCAATCGCCAACCTTGGTCTCCTGGCGGCATGTATGCTGCCTCTCGTTCTCTGCTGGTATCTGCTACATCGCCGCATCGACCCCGCCGATGATCAAGCGGTTGCGGAAGTCCTGCTCGAAGATCTTGTGACCGACAGGCCGTTGTTACTGCCACGGATGGAAGACCATGGCAGTACAGCCCTTCGAGTTGACCAACACAAGCGTAGTTTGCCTGATGATCCGGATTTCACGGATACATCGGGCTGATCCAACACATCCCAAGACCATCAACGGAGGCACAACAAATGTCGCATATCGTTTCGATCAAGACAGAAATTCGAGACGCATCGGCCATTCGCGCCGCGTGCGACCGGCTTCGTCTTCCTGAGCCAGTCTTCGGGGCGGCAAAGCTGTTCAGCGGCTCGAAAACTGGCTGGGCCGTGAAGCTACCCGAATGGCGTTACCCCATCGTCTGTGACGTCGCAACGGGCCACATCGACTTTGATAATTTCGGTGGACGGTGGGGCGAGCAGGTTCAATTCGATCGCTTTGTTCAGGGTTACGCCGTAGAGAAAGCGAAGATCGAAGCCCGAAAGAAAGGCCACAGCGTCATCGAACAGCAGCTCGAAGACGGCAGTATCAAGGTCGTCGTTCAGATTGGAGGTGTAGCTTGAGAACCGTCGAAATAATCGTCGCACCGGACGGCAAGACCCGCGTTGAAACGAAGGGCTTCACCGGCAGCGAATGTCGCGAGGCCAGCCGTTTCGTCGAGCAGACGCTTGGCAAGCACGTAGGTGAATTACTGAAGCCCGAGTTTCATCAGGCCGCGACGACACAACAGCAAACACGACTGGGCCATTGAGCGATTCAAGCTCCTGCCCGTCGAAGCTTTTCCACAACCATCAAACCAAGGGATGATCAATATGGCGTTTACCGAGCGGCTGGCGGAGTTCGTGCGCGCGTGCTTTACCGGCCTGTGGATCGAAAGTCACGAGCACCAGGATGCTCTGGTGGCCATCGCCCAGTTGTGCCGTCAAGAAGACTGGCGGCTCGCCACCTGGGACATCGAGCAAGGATTACGCGTACCCGGCACGGAAGTTGAGGCCGGTGGCTCTGATCCGTTGGCGGCGATTCGCGCCGTCAATACGCTGGCGACGCCGGACGGCACGGCGATACTCGTTCTGCAAAACTTCCATCGCTTCGTCCAATCAGCAGAGATCGTTCAGGCTCTGGCTCAGCAGATTCTTGCCGGCAAGCAGAACCGTACGTTTGTGATTGTCCTTTCCCCGGTCGTTTCGATTCCGACTGAATTGGAGAAGCTGTTTGTGGTCTTGGAGCATGAGTTGCCAGATCGCGAGCAACTGGATGAAATCGCCCGAGGAATCGCGACGGAAGACGGCGAACTGCCGGAGGACGCCGAGTTGCAGACGGTACTCGATGCAGCGTCTGGTCTGAGTCGGTTTGAAGCCGAGGGGGCGTTCTCACTGTCGCTCGTGAGGCATGGACGAATCACGTCGGACGCTGTCTGGGAACTAAAAACGCAGACGCTGAAGAAGTCTGGTTTGCTGACACTGCATCGTGGCAAGGAGGACTTTCAGAGTCTCGGTGGTTTGTCGGCGCTCAAGACGTTCACGAAGCGAGCTCTACTGCAACCGAATCGCAACAACCCGCAACTGCGACCCCGCGGCGTGCTGATGTTGTCGCCGCCGGGCTGTGGGAAATCGCAATTCTGTAAGTCACTTGGAAAGGAAGTCGGGCGGCCCGTGTTGATCCTCGACGTCGGCAACCTGATGGGTTCGCTCGTTGGGCAGTCCGAGGAACGAACACGGAAGGCGTTGGCAATCATCGACGCGATGGCTCCATGTGTCCTGATGATTGACGAGATCGAAAAGGCGTTTGCTGGCGTAGGCAGTTCAGGGCAGACGGACAGCGGTGTATCGGCTCGGATGTTTGGAACATTCTTGTCTTGGCTCAACGACCACGAGTCCGACGTGTTTGTCGTATGTACCAGCAACGACATTAGCAAATTGCCACCGGAGTTCGGGCGTAGCGAGCGGTTCGATGCCATCTTCCTGCTCGACCTGCCGGGTCGCAAACAGAAGGACGCGATTTGGCAGCAGTACATCGAACTGTTCGAGTTGGACAACGATCAACGACGACCAGACGACCCCAGCTGGACTGGCGCTGAAATTCGCAGTTGTTGCCGGCTCGCCGGACTGCTGGATGTTCCGCTGGTTCAGGCCAGCCAGAACGTCGTACCGATCGCGGTCACGGCGGCGGAGTCCGTCGAACGGCTACGAACTTGGGCCAGTGGCCGCTGCCTCGATGCGGACAAATCGGGCATTTACCAATGGAGTGGAACAAAGTCGGGATCTCGTCGACGTGTGAAACGTGATCCGTCGCTAAATTGACGTCCCCGACAACCGAATGAAGAAGCGATGCGAGCCGAGTCTAACCTCCAAGGTTAGGTCGGGCGTGACCAAAACAGGCACAATCACCCCCGGCATCTCTTGCCGATCTACGTCTCAACGCCGCGCAGTCGTTACCGGCTGCGCGGCGTTTCTTATGTACCGAGTTGAACTCTAACCCGCACCAGGAGCGCCATGAGCACTTCACTTCTCGACCACACTTTGGCACGACCAACAACCAACGCAACGGCGTCGGATCGTCTGCGAATGACAATGGCCGCCGCACGTCTGAGCTTCACTTGGCTCGGCGTGCGAAAGACACTGACCTCGCAGCAGAAGAATCAAGCTGCCGAATCGTTTGGTGCCGAGGGCAAGTTCTTGTCCGCAGGCAAGAAGCTACTCGACACATCACATCCGGCCTTCAAGGCGGTTACGGCGATCCGTAGTCGCGCGGTCAGCTATTGGAAAGGCGTGTCGTTGCCCTATCCAGAACCGGGCATCCGCTTGATTCGACAGGACGCGATCAACGAATTCGACAATCAGCTCGCCATTTTCCGTGACGAATTGGGCCAAGCCGTCGAAGTCCTTGATGGACGTTACGACGAAATGCGAAACGCCGCCCGTGATCGGCTGGGTGAGCTGTTCAATCCGTCCGACTATCCGCCTTCACTGGCGGGCACATTTGCGATCGAGCATGAATACCCTTCGGTCGAGCCGCCGAGCTACCTCAGGCAACTCAATCCCGAGCTTTACGAACAAGAGTGCCAACGTGTTCAGGCCCGCTTCAATGAGGCAGTTCAACTGGCGGAACAAGCTTTCATGGACGAGCTGTCCCAGCTTGTTGAACACTTGGCTGAACGGCTCAGCGGTCAGGTCGATGGTAAACCCAAAGTGTTTCGTGATTCGGCAGTCGCAAACCTGACCGAGTTCTTCGAGCGATTTGGTCAGTTGAATATTCACAGCAATCGCGAACTCGACGAACTTGTCTCCAACGCGCAGCGGGTTGTACGTGGGGTGCAACCCGGCGAGTTGCGAAACAACCAGTCGCTCCGGCACGATGTCTCCTCGCAACTCGCCCGCGTTCAGTCGGTACTCGATGGGCTGCTCGTTGATCGGCCCCGACGCAATATCCTGCGCCGGGCGCGCTGAAGGAGGTCGCCATGCAGATGGTTGTCAAACCAGATGGAGCGCTACGTTGTCTTTACGGCGAGGAAATCGACTTGCATGCGATCGGAAAGATGTCGATCGAACGCGGCTCCCACGTTGAGCCGACAAATGACGGTCATTGGATGGCAGACCTGTCGCCCGTCGATGGTCCTCTGCTCGGGCCGTTCCGTTGTCGCACGGATGCGCTGACGGCGGAACGCCAGTGGCTTGAGGAGCACTGGCTCTTCACGGTCGGCTGACGCGGGCCGTTCTCGTTGTGTGTGCCTCAAACCGAGGCGGTGTGATTTTCACGCTGCCCTGCATGGGGCGGCGTTTTCTCGTTTTCACGGAGTAAACGCAGATGGTACAGACCGAACTCGACCGACTTGTTGCCGATGCCACGGGTGAAGACGTACACGACATTCACCGTCGCGGTTTCAGTTTGGCCGACCCGGCGGAAACCAATTTCGACCCCGAGCCGGATTGTCAGCCGCCTCTGGTCGTCGACTGGGACGAGTTGGAGGCTCGGCGATATGAAACCAGTGCATGGAGACGGCCACATGAACCGACCCCAACGTGAGCGACTGCGAGATGCCCAGTCACAACACGCCAAGTCGCTAATGGTTGCCGCCACCAACGCTGCAAGCAATCACCTGAAACTATTCATGCAGCACATCCGTGGCGGCCAGCAACGAGGTGGTCGCGATTCCACGCCCTCTCCATCCCGCCGACAACGTCGGCGAATCCGAATGCGGCGATCCGCATAGAGGCTCGCGATCCGTTGTTCGCCTAACCAGAAAACCCACACACCTTACCAGCAAGGAACTCTCTATGAAAATTCTCGTTATTAACAACGACGGCGGCGGATTCGCCGACTATATGGACGTTGCCGATGGCACGACCGTCACGCAACTGTTCGAGCAACAGGTTGGCTCGGCCAAAGCCGCCAACTATCTGATCCGCGTCAACCGCCAACCATGCCCGGCGGATCAGGCGTTACAGGAGGGCGACCGGATCTCGATCACGCCTACCAAGATCGAAGGCGCGCGGAACTAAGCCCAAGTATCAGCGATCCCAATTCGTTCAGCGGCCGCCAAGTGCATCCACTTGGCGGCCGCGCGGGCGGGTACATGAGTGGAAGGACCAAAGTGATGACGCATCATGATCAGCGGCTCTTACGGCTAGCGATCGCCATTGACGCACAAGGGAAAACGGAACACGGAAAAGCAGCGCGGGCAGAGCTACCGACCGCCAGCTGGCTGCAATGTGAACGAACCCTGCGGCTGATGCACAGGGCGCACCGACGTGGCTGGCACCTCGCGGCTCAGTGGCTCGCGCGGGACTTGCGAGGCAGTCTGTTGAGATTGCCGGGCGATTTGACGGCGCTCGCTGGCGAACTTGAGCCACACGAGTGCGAGACATGCCTGACCTCAGCCCGGGACATTTACGCCGATCTGCTTGCGCTGCGCCAGGAATTCGACGAAGTCGCCTTCGATCGACGAAGACGGACCCTTTCCGTCACCACGGAGCCAATCGAATTGGACGGTGTCTACCTTGGTCCCTTTGAGATCCAACTCGATTGGAGCGATTTGACCGCTGGACATCCGGACAATTATCGGGTGGCCGCATTGGACGCCCATTCCGCCGCGTCCAACGACAGTGTCACCCATCCACACGTTCAGGACGAAGCCGTTTGCGAAGGGGAAGCCCGTCAGACAATCCACAGTGCCTTGGAGCAACGACGTTTGCTCGACTTCTTTGTGGTCGTTGCAAACCTGCTGCGAACGTACAACTCAGACAGCCCCTATGTAACACTCTCCGATTGGTGCGGCGCGGAATGCGCCGACTGCGGGGGAACCGTGTCGGATGAAGAGCGATGGACTTGCGACAAGTGTGAATCATCGGTCTGCGGCGGATGCCATCAGAGTTGCCCTGACTGCGACGACGTCTGTTGCAGTGAGTGCGTGACGACTTGCACCGGCTGTGACGAAACTCGTTGCCGATCGTGCATTTCAGACTGTTCGGTTTGCCAGGATGTGTTTTGTGAAGGCTGCCTCAACGAGGACGAAAGGTGTTCCAATTGCCATGAAAAAGAAAATGAAGCGACAGAAGCGTGTGATTCCGCAGCCACCTGTCGTGCCCCGGTTGCGGTTCAGCCCGACTGCATGGGCGAAGTTGTTGTTCCTGCGTGACTTCGGGGAGACCGAGGTCGGTGGATTCGGCATTACGGCCTCCGATGACTTGTTGTTCGTCGAAGATCTACAGCTTGTTCGGCAGCGTTGTTCGTGGGCTCACGTCGCCTTCGACGACGACTCGGTTGCCGACTTTTTCGACGCGCAAGTCGATGCCGGACATCGACCCGAACAATTTGGTCGGATTTGGGTGCATACCCATCCCGGAGACTGCCCCAATCCAAGCCTGACCGACGAAGAAACATTCAATCGCGTCTTCGGTCGTTCGGACTGGGCCGTGATGTTCATTCTTGCCCAAGAAGGACGATCCTACGCGAGACTTCGTTTCAACGTCGGACCCGGTGCCGGTTTCGAGATCCCAGTTGACGTTGACTATGGGCGGCACTTTGACGGCTGCGACTCCGACGCTTGGGAGCGAGAGTATCTGGTCAACGTCCAGCCACAATCGCCATCGCCAGCCCGGAGATCTATCCCGGCGAATGAGCCGATTCTCGGGTTGTCGTTTGATGAGGAACCAACCGACGAATGGTACGGAGGTTGGTTGGACTATCTCGAAGGTGACGAAGACTTGAAGGGATTGCTACATGACAGAAAATAGCATCGCTCAGAACGACCGATTTATTCGCCAGCGTGACCTCGTGCCATCGGATCGGCTGTCTGACGTGACCACGACAGTCATCGGCGTCGGCGCGATCGGCCGCCAGGTCGCATTGCAGCTCGCGGCGATTGGTGCTCCGAGCATCCAACTCATTGATTTTGACATGGTCGATGCCACCAATGTGACCACCCAGGGATATCTTTGCCAGGACATCGGCCAGCCCAAGGTGCTTGCGACTGCGGGCGCGATCAGCAACTTGGATTCCTCGCTTCGCGTCACGGCGATTCAGGATCGTTATCGTGCCAAGCACCAAATCGGTGAAGTCGTCTTCTGCTGTGTCGATTCGATCTCAGCCCGTGCCGCCATCTGGCGATCAGCCGCGAGTGGCTGTCGGTTCTGGGCCGATGGCCGGATGTTGGGCGAAGTGATTCGCGTGTTGGCGGCAGCGGAAACGAATGGATTCAGCCGATACGGTGGCACTTTGTTCTCGCAATCAGACGCCCAGCGGGGCAGTTGTACATCGCGGAGTACGATTTACGCGGCGAGCATCGCAGCGGGAATCATGGTCCATCAGTTCACGCGATGTTTGCGCCGTATCCCGGTTGACTTCGACACGACGCTCAACTTGCTGGCTGGTGAATGGACGGTGACGTAACACGACGCGACAGGTAATCGAGAATCGAGAAGTCACTCAGCCAAACACAATTACAGCGCAATCCATGGGTGATCGTTTCCGCCGAGGATTAACCGCCCGTGTACGCGTCGAACCGAGAGGAGAGCCGATGGAAAATGCAATTGGTCTGGCCGTGTTGGCTGCTTTTTGCTGGTGGTGCTACAGATCCGGCAAGAGGGAAGGAAGCCGCAAGGGCTTCAACGTCGGTCGCCGACGCAACAGGTGAAAACGGCACTAACACACGTCGCTCAGATCGTAGGCATTGCGGGGCCGCCCTTCGGGGCGGCCCTGCTCGCCGTCTTCTTTTAGCTATCGGCGATGACAAACAGCCAGTTAGCAAAGTATTGAGCGGCGCAACGAACGGCTCTTAGCGTCATCAAGCGATGGCAAGACGGAACGAAAACGGAGAGCACTCGTGTAGGGCCTTTACAGGAGTCGTCGCTTGGTGGACTCCGTTCAAAGTATTCGGGCAATTGGGCAGTTGGATGCCAAGCCTTTGGTAATAAACAAGTTTCGTCTGCCCTCGACTGGGGCAGGCGAGGGCAGACGGTCAGGCGACTGTGTGGCTTTGGGTCAATGACCGCACGGTTGGTAACTGCGAATACGGTGATCCCACGTTCTCAAGTTCCTCAGGCATCCGGTAGAGTAGGGGACCGTTCGCCCGTTCTCGGTCGGCCGTGACGAACCCGCGTTTCAGTAAACGGTCGAAGTGTGTGCGGACCTGTTTCGCTGACCAACCCTTCAGTCCTCTCGCCAGGTCACGGGCCGTGATCCGTTTCCAATTACGTTCTGGAATCGGTTCGCCGCCGCAGCTCATTTGAAGATAACTGGGATAGCCGGCCTCGGCACTTTGCAGCCACTCGATCAACGTTCGGACCAATCGCGAATTGACGTTGCCAAGATCGGCGAGTTCTCGTCGCGTGATGGCATCTCGCTTCAGGGAACTGCTACGAGACCGCCGGTAGCCATCTTCGTCCTCAACCTGGAACGGATTTCTGCGGTCACCGCCGAGTTTCACTGACAAGTATACATTGGCGCGATTGATCATGTGCAACGCAATCGGGTCGCATAGCTCTCGGTTCGGTCTCACGACCGTCGAGCACAACAGCCTACGGACGAAATCGTAGTCGCCAAGGGTGGTCTGAATGTCGCGAATGTCTTGGCCAGCAACCGACCGCAGAAGGGCCGCACCTTCGACGAGTGCCCCAGCGATCCGCAGTTCACGGTAGCCGATCCTGCCGCGTTCAAATGACGACGGATGTAAGGCCGCCGCCAGCGGAGCGTCGTAGTCGATGCTGGTAGGGGCCTGTACTTCCACGAACTGGCGCTCGCCTCCACCCGACGCCCAACGATGGATAGTAACAACTTCTCGCTCGTCGTTCGCGAGCGGCAGTGTCAATCCTGGATCAACGTCTGGGTCCTCGAACTGAAATCCACAGAACACAGCAGGGCGAGAACTGATCGTGCCAGATCCGGCCATCTGAATGGTCCAAACAACATCTTGATACATCCGAGCGGAATACACGAAGACGGCCCTAACCCAACTTCCCCACCAAATCTCGGAAGTACCGCGTTTTCAAGGGTGGCAAGCACGAAGTCGTCACTACATTTCAGTTTGGTTTATTTTGGGCAG
>NYXM01000113.1 GCA_002685655.1 Planctomycetaceae bacterium | reverse complement strand
CGAAACTACCAACCCTTTAACTTCGACGGTCTACAAAACAACTACCGGTACAAGATGTTGGCGTATGCGGAATGGCGTGATCTCTACCACGCCGGAAAGTTGAATGCTATTCAGCGACAGTTCTTCGAAAGCCGCGCTCCAGAAGCACTCTATGATATCGAGGCCGATCCGCACGAGACCAAGAATCTGGCTTCCGATCCAAATTATCTGTCCGTGTTAACCGATCTGCGTGAACGATTGGCCGCACGCGTCAAGTCGTTGCCGGATTTGAGCCTCTATCCGGAGAACTACCTCGTTGATCAGGCGTTCCAGAATCCGATCGAATTCGGCCAATTGCACCAAGGCGAGATCGCGCAGCTAGTTGATGTGGCCGATCTCTGTTTGAAACCGTTTGCCGAAGCACGCTCGGGTATCGAACTGGCATTGGGAGCGGACGACCCGTGGCATCGCTATTGGGGATTGATCGCGTGCAGTCGTTTCGCAGGACAGGCAAGCTTATTTGTTACCCCAGCCAAGCGGCTTGCCCAAAACGATTCCAATCTACTGGTGCGAACACGCGCCGCGGAATTCCTTGGTCTGACTCAGGCAGCGGATCCTCGTCCAGTCATCTTGGGAGTGCTCGCTCAGAGCGAGTCAGGTGTCGAGACCAATTTGATTTTGAATTCGCTCGTCCTGCTTCGCGATGGAAAGCCCGGGTATGCGTTTGATATTACGATTCGCAACCTGACGCGGAGTGGTTCGGCGTTTTCTGATGTCAAGCGACGCTTACAGTATCTCGATCCAAACTACACGCCGCCTGCTAACAAGAAGAAGCGAAATAGGAAGAAGAAATGAATCGGTGGTCAGTCTGTCCCCGAAACATCTGCATTGCGTGCGATGCCCTGAAGGATTTTGGTAGCCGGATCTGTGAGATTTCAGGCTGCTATAGTTCATAGTTTACAACGGAAGTTGCTCGGCTGCGCCTCCTATGCGCATACAACGATGCGATGTCAGCAGATATTCTCATGGTGACGAAGACCCCGCTTACGCAACTTCATTTGATTGTTACACTATTCTGTTGCTTTGTAATCCTCGCACTTCGGGATAAGAAAACTCTATGACGTTTGATCGCGTGGCTGAGATCTGGTCCAGCATGACTGAAAGTCGTGTCCCCCATCGACGCGCATTCGTTGTTGAAACACAGCTTGACGCACTTCTAGTCGAAGGAATCGATGTGGAAGACCCGTTTCGTCCGGACGTGGTCGGTCGGGGCAAGACGATTGCCTGGGTCTATATTGAGTGTCCCAATGGGGACCGCATGGTCGCCAAGATTAAGGAGACTGCCTCGGATGGAAAGGTCATGGAAGTGTTGTCGCGTCTGGCCGAGATTGCGATGACGTGATCGAAAACGGATGATACGATCGAGCGGATTCTCCTTTTCAATACACTCAACGCCGCCGCCGACCTGCATTGCATGGCGTTAAACGTGGATGGATTGATAACTGATCGACCAGACGCGGCTACATCGTTTGGCGATTCCCCCGCGGCCCGAGGTTTCCGTTGAACAGCCAACCTGTGCTCATCTTGGGAGCGGGCATTAATGGTGCCTCGTTGGCCCGCGAATTGGCGTTGAATCGAGTTTCCTGTTGGATCGTCGAACGAGGCGACATTGCTTGTGGTGCGACGTCCAAGTCTTCTCGGCTGATTCATGGTGGACTGCGGTACCTGGAATACGGCGAATTCCGCTTGGTGCGCGAAGCGCTGATCGAGCGGGATCGACTGCTACGGCTGGCTCCGCAGTTTGTGAAACCCTTGACGTTCGCCGTACCGATTCGCTGTCGCAGCGGCGGGTGGACGGCGGCGATCATGAGGCTCATGGGAATGTCCGCGACGCACAGCACACCGCGTGGCTTGTGGCTCACCCGAACGGGCTTGCAACTGTACGACTGGTTTTCCCGACGGTCGCCGTTGCCCGCGCATTCGGTATCGAGCCGCCACGGTGATGTCGAACCCCAGGTGGCGGACGCGTACCATTGGGTCTGCCGCTACGCCGACGCACAAATGCAATTCCCAGAGCGGTACACATTGGCGCTATTGCGCGATGCTCGGGAGATATCTGCAAAACAGGGTCTGGATTTTCGAGTTTTGACGCATCATGACGTTCGCAGGAATGGCTCCACTGTCCAGGTTGTCGATCTGCGCCGGATGAACGAAATGACTGGACCGCCCGAGGATCTTGTCGCAGCGGTTGACCGCGAAGAGGCCGAACCGTTACCCATTTCGATTGAACCGCCGATGATTGTCAACGCGACGGGTGCTTGGGGCGACGCCACCTTGGACCAGCTCGGTGTGCCATCGCGGCGACTGTTTGGCGGGACCAAGGGAAGTCACTTTCTGATCACATCCGACGCGTTGCGTGATGCGCTTGGCGGGCAGGCGGTGTACGCGGAAACGTTGGAAGGCCGATTCGTGTTCGTGCTACCCTTTGGAGAGCATGTCTTGATTGGCACGACGGACAAGCCATTTCCCGACGATCCGCATCAAGCTATCGCCACACCGGAGGAGTTGGAATACCTGTTCGAGCTGGTTCGCGATGTTTTTCCGAGCGTGCAACTGACGCCTCAGGACATCGTCTGTCACTACAGCGGAGTGAGGCCACTTCCGTTTGCCGAGAGTCTTTCACCCGGTGCGGTAAGCCGCGACCATCATGTCGAACTGACCGAAGGCGACATTCCGGTGCTGACACTTATCGGTGGCAAGCTGACCACGTCGCGGCAACTAGGTGAACAAGTTGCCAATACGGTGTTCGAGAAACTGGGTCGCAGTCGTGTGGCTTCGACGCGCGACCGGGTCGTTCCTGGCGGGCGAGAATATCCCACTGATGCTGACGACCTCGCAGTTCGCCAATCGCAACTGGCTCGAGACTTGCGTTGCGACCTTGGTACGATTGAATGTCTCGACGCACTCTGCGGAAGCGTATTCGAGGATGTCGTGGCCGGGCTGAGCAGTTTCGAGCGCTCGCCGATTACCGGCACGCAGGTTCCGCGTGGCTTCGCCCGCTGGGTGATTCGAAACGAGTGGGTGCGATGTCTGCCCGACCTCGTCGAACGACGATTGATGCTGCTGTTGACGGGGCACATATCCGGAGAAACGCTACGAGAACTAGCCGAACTCATGGTCGTTGAGCAGCGTCTTGACGCGACAGATCTGGACCGGGAAGTCGACGCCTGCCGCAGGCAATTGAGCGAGCAGTACGGCTATCGTTGGTAGATCGGCAAGTATCCACGGTCCAACAACAGCATGATCAGGTTGCACGACGTGACGTAGATCTTGCCAATGTTACCGCTCCACGCACCATCCGATTCTTGTTCGCTGGTGATTTTCTCGTACAGCTTGTCACGGAACGGCGGCCATTCGTTATCGCCTTGTCGATAGACCACCTGCGAATAGTATAGATAGGTGTAATGCCAATGACCGAACGATCGGATGTCGGTGGTTATTTGGTGTAGGTTGGTCTTCGTGTAACTCAGCATTTCTGGAACGTGTTTGCTGTCGTAGTCGCCGGCATTGTAGAGGGCTGCGAGGGCGGCCGCGGTTATGGCCGGACGCGAACTACCTCGATTCCGCGAACTGTAGGAAATGCCACCGTCTGGATTCTTGCAGCGATAGATGTACTGCCGCGCGTTTTCAACCACTTCTTCAGGAACCGCGATGCCGGCGTTTCGGCAACCGCGCAAGCCCTGCACTTGAGTGATGGTGGTCGATCCTTCATCAAAGTTGTTGCCGTCACGCGCGCTGACGTAGCCCCAGCCACCGGACGGGGTCTGTGCCTTGGCGCTGAAGTCGACCGCTTTGGTGAGGATGTTGATTAACTCTTCGCGACGTTCCTCGTCTTCCTCCTCGCCCAATATCTGTGACAAGAACAACATCGAAAAGCCGTGCCCATAGGTGTAGCGGTTATCGGTAAGCGGATCACCGATCAATCCGTTGTCGCGACACTTGTTGTTCGTGAGAAAGTCGACGGTCCGGCGGATGTTGCGGGCGTATGGCCCTTGTGTTGTAGTTGACCCGGAACAGATCAGGGCGGTGCCGCCGAGTGCTGTCATGGCGGTTGGATAGTTTCCAGCGGTCCAATGCCCCAGAGACGACTGCGTCCCGGCGACCCAGTTCAAACCACGGTCGATTTTCGCTTCCCAGCGTGGGTTCTTCTTCGCCGCCACACTGCTTCGTGAGGTGGTGGGGAGGGCGGCGGCTCCGACGAGCGCGGCTCCGGTTCGCAAAGCGGTTCGCCGAGACACGATATCCATGGCCGCTTCCTTAGAAATGACTTACGTTCGGTGAGGGAACAACGTCGGCGCGACGCAAGCGCCTGCGTGCCTGAAACCACATCAATAATGCCTGGTACTGCATCAACCTCAGGGTTGAAGCAAAACCCTTGCCTGTTATCGGCACAAATCTGGCACCAAAGCTCAAAATTTCGGGACCGGAATCGGATTGCTTACTCGCACCGTGGGCGCGTGATAGTCTGGATGTAGATCGACTCCGAAGCCCCGTCTGCGTTCATAGTCGGCTCGCACGGCCCAGGGAGTCCCGGGGAATTCTTTGCTTGTAGCTAGCAACAATTCGGCCGCCTTTTGAATGTAAGGTTCGCTCTCCTTGGTACGAATGGTCTTTGTGACGCCAATGTCCCAGTGAACCAGTCGCGCCGTGCCTTTCATTGGGGGAGCGGTTTTGGGGTTCTTGATGAAATCTTCAAGCGCTGCACCGTATTCGTAGATCCGCGCTTGATAGGCGATTAGCTGAGCATAAATCAGATCATAATTCGCTTGCCAGCGCGGGTCAGCTTCTTGGTCTCGCAGGTGTTTTCCTTCTTCCAGTGCCTTTTGTGCTTTCCCCATGTACTTTATCAGCATGATCGCTTTCTGCTGATTCGTTCGCGCTGCCTTGAGGAATTCCGGCGCCGTCAGGGGGTAGTCTACCCGAAGCTCAACAATCTTCTGCACAGCCGGATTGTACGGGTTCAGATCGCTGATCACTTGCCAGATCAAGGCACGTAGAGGGTATCTGTCACGAGCCGCCAGGACTTCGATGCGGGCGCTCAAGTCAGGCCGGAACGGCCGCATCGCTTCCAATTCGTAGCGATGCTTTTGCGCGCTGACCAAATTCGTTTCGACACTCGGTAGCATAAAGAACACACCATTTGTCTCGCGAGCCATCCGCGTCTGTTCATAAGGGCCAAAGCCGCTGCTGAACGCATCGTGCCGGCGACGGAACCCGTTGGTCTGCAACTGTTCCGGAAATCCAGTTTCGGGCCCTCGGTCGATGCGCAACCAATGGATGCCGCGGGTCTGCGGGTGCCTCCAGCGAATATGAGCATACGGATAACCGAACACGGCTTCGCGGCCCAGCACATAGATCTTGCAATTGCTCGATTTAGCTTCGGCGATGGCCTTTTCGAGGAATGTATCGTTATTCTTCCGGTTTCCGCTTTCATCGGTGACCAGGATCAGAGCCATCTGGCGTCCACGCGTGGCGAATCTACGGTTGCCGGTAATCGTGGCACCGACAGCCTGGCACATCATCTCCTCGCCGGATGGGTCGACGGGCACGGCGTCAATTGCGTTGACGATCTCCTCGCGATTGCTGGTTGGTTTGGACGTATGAACAGCAAAGGCCTTGCCGTAGCTGGTGACCGACGTTAGCAGCGCGTCACTGTTGTTGTTGCCGACAATTCCCAACTGGTTGTAGACATTGGCAATCCGCTCGCGAATCTCTCGCTGGTCGTCCTTCATGCTCTCCGACTGATCGAAGCACCACATGACCAGCACGGGGCCTTTGTCGAGCATCCACATAATCTCTTGCGTGATGGCGTCGAAAGCCTGGGCGTAATCCTCGACGATTACTCGAGGGTCGCCCTTCACTTCTCCTTTTGGCACCGCTTCAATGAGGCCCACCGTATCGGGAATTCCGATCGTCGGTGCATTAACGACGATTGCAGTCTGTTCGGCCGTCTCGACCAACGTCTGGTCAAACGTGATTTCGCCGGCAGTGGAGGCAGCTGGACCTGCCGCGCCCATGGCCGATGGACTAAAGACGGCAATCGTCTGTTCGTCGACCTGCTCGATCTTCTCGTTCAGCTCGATCTCTACAGGGGCATCCTCCGGACGCTCTTCCATCACCGACGCGACGATTGTATTGATGGCAGCCTTGGTCGTGTCTTCAAAGAACATCAACCCCAGAACAACCAGCAGTACGACATGGAAAATCACGGACACACTGAAGGCGCCCATGTTCATGAAGAAGTTGCGAATCCGAAAGCCACCATGCCTCGAATCATGCCCGTCGTCATCTTCGTCGTCATCATCATCTGACGAGTCGTCAGCTTCGGAGGCCAGCGCTTCGTCTACGGTTGCCAGCGGAGTTTCGACATCTTCAACCGCCTCCAATTCTTCGATATCGCTGAGATCGGCCAGGGGGTCCATTTCGTCGTCGTGAGAAGAGAGAGTCGCGTCGTCGGTAGCCATCTTAGTCCCTCGTTCTGAGAAGGATCACACGAGACCGTCGCAAGTCCGTGAACACACTTGCATTATATCGACCAACAGCCGTCAATGCGGCGTTTTACTCGGGGAAAATCCGATCACGCCCTGAGGCCAGCCATAGAGGACGTTTCACCTACATTTCACCTGATTATTCCGTTTCCGCAAAGCAAATACAACCTTGAACCCAGGGGGTGTCGTCCTCCGCTGATCAGACTTTTTCGCTTTGGAGGTTTAGGACAGCCTTGAACATGTCCTTCTCCCCGAGGCGAGAAGGGACTCGCTGCCGGCTTTTTCTCGTAGTCAAAAGAAAGAGAATCTGTGCGGGGTGGGGTCTCTGTTTCGACCCGCCAGAAGTAGGTGGGAGACCGCACGATCCGCAGGGTCAGCCTCAATCCGAAAACCGCCGCAGGTTGCACTGGCACCACATTCTGAATGATTCGAGCAGTCACAGCCGCCATAACGACCATGATCGGGTCAATCCTCGCCGCCGACGAGCCGATGGAAAGAGGGTCTGCCTCAAATGTTCGATCAGGTTGGCAGAAAGCCCGTTTTACGGAGCGGAATCGGCACGGCACTTTCTGGGTGAGGAGAAATGCGAATGAAAGGTCCAAAGTCGCAAAGGGGTACCGTTGTTCTATCAATCGACGTACCAGCGGAAGACGCCACCGGTGGTCGTGTAAATGACAAATTGGCTAGAAAGCTGTTTCACATGGTGGACTCGCGACACCTATCGGCCAGCTGGGTGCCGCAAGCCCCTCAACAGTTCTCCTTGCGCGAGGAATTGGCCGCGCCCAACACAGGGCACGATCTTGCCCTCGTCGGCGATTCCTCCTGGATCGGTAAAGCGGCGGGCCGGACCCGATTTGCTCGTGAATTGGCAGCGCGCGTTGAAGCCGTTCGATCGACCGATATCAATGTCGTGGCGATCGCGTTGCGTGATGCGAAGTTAGACGAAAACCTGGATTTGCTCGTCAAGCATCGTGTTGGCATGATCCGTGGCGGGCGCCGTGGCGGCGAGGGCCTGCAGCCACAGTCCGTCCGATTCGGTGTTTGGTATTCGCCAATCACGGTCGTTCTTCCACAGCCGAATGACTGGTCCTGGTTCGGAAAAGGCTGGTCGCTGCGGCAGAGCGTTCGTCACGTAATTCGGGCCGCTGGCGTGGCGCATTTCGTGATCGATGGGGCGCGAATGGAGGGAAACACAGGAGCTTTGGACGCATTGGACCTGGTTTTGGCCCATCTGCAACGGCAGCGCGACAAAAAAGCCCTGGCCGTTACGTCGATGTCCGGCCTTACCAAAACGTTGATCCGCAAGCCTACCGTGAAGAAAGCCACGTCAATCTTGCGCGCCGCCTAGCGCATGTCGCTGCCTAATATTACTTATCTTGCTCACGCAGCGTAGACCAGCTTAAATACCCTAAACCGGCCGCGCATACGACGAAGATGATGTCCAGACCCCACTGGCCTTTTTGAAAAAAGGCCCAGTCGCGTGGCAGGACAAGGTCAAGCAGAAATATCAAGAAAATGAGGATGGAGACAACCATCCCCACAAGACATAACGCCTTAGGCATTCGAACGCTTCCTTGGATTTCCTGAACCGGATTTCCGTAACTGACGCACACTTCCCCAGTTTACCGCATCCTCGTTAGTATAATTCAAACATCTCGCCTGTCATCCGCGTCACAGGATTCTTTCCGGTGGAAGTACATAGCCTCTTTTCCGTGGTAAGTTCAGTCCATGAGCGATCCTAAGGCAGCCACGCCTGCGTCCTGGGCGGCATTTCGGGCTTTGGTGCCCGTCACAAACAGATGGGCCTACTTCGACAATGCGGCCGTCGCTCCGTTACCAGAAACTTCGCGGGCCGCCATCCTGCGGTGGGCCAATGAAGCCACGGAAGAGGGTGATACCGCATGGCCACAATGGCTCCAACGGGGGGTTAAGGTCCGCCGCCTCGCCGCTCAGATATTGAACGCCGCCGACGACGAAATAGCCATCATAAATAACACCACGCATGGGATTACGTTGGTTGCCGAGGGGTTTCCTTGGCAAGAGGGTGACAATATCGTGACGTTGGAAAATGAATTCCCTTCCAATCTCTATCCGTGGATGAACTTGGCGAGCTACGGGGTCGAAGTTCGCCGCTTGCCGGTGGAAGAGGGCCGAGTTGACTTAGAGAGAATTGCCGCGGCCTGTGATGCTCGCACTCGTCTGATCACGGTCAGTTGGGTTGGGTACGCCCTTGGCTGGCGATTGGACGTGGCTAAGCTCGTGCAGATGGCACATGACCGGGACGTTTTGGTGTTCTTGGATGCCATTCAAGGACTGGGGGTCTTTCCGCTGGACGTCCAGGCGACGGGGGTCGATTTCCTGGCGGCTGACGGTCACAAATGGATGTTGGGCCCTGAAGGTGCCGGCATCTTTTTCGTTCGGAAAGAGCACCTTGATACGCTCAGGCCGATTGGCGTTGGCTGGAACAGCGTTGTGCAGGGCGCGGATTTCGGCCACATCGATCTAAACCTGCGTCCCGAGGCCGCTCGGTACGAAGGCGGATCACAGAATCTGGTTGGCATGATTGGTTTGGCCGCCAGCTTACAGACGTTGATCGACTTTGGGTTGACTCCGCAATCTTCTCCCATCGCCGAACGGGTCTTGGAAGTGACCGATTACGCTTGCCAGCGTCTGGCAGCGATCGGGGCAGATGTGGCCAGTTGCCGCGAGTCGGACCATCGTTCGGGGATTGTCGCCTTCAGCCCACCTGCTGGCGACCCAGTTGAAGTTCGCCGCCGGTGCCTCGACAATGGCGTCGTATTGAGTTTCCGCGGAGGGTGGCTGAGGATTAGTCCGCACGCCTACTGCAACGAGGACGATGTCGACCGCATGATTGCCGTCTTGCAAGTGACTTCCTGAAACCGACTAGTGCGTGTCGCACCGACGTGAAGCGTCCGCGGCGCTTTGTTTCCTGAGTCTAAACGGCGAAAGGCCGCTACAGTGAATCAGCACGCGCTCTAGACTGACGACTTGATGATCTGTGTGAAGATCCTTCCTTCCGTGCAATCGTTGATTGGAACACGCGATGAATTCGACGACGCCACGTCTTGCTGTTTATACCGGTTCGTTTGACCCGATCACGTTGGGACACCTGAGTGTGATTGAACGTAGTTGTCGGCTCGTCGATACGTTGGTCATTGGTGTCGGAATTAATGTCGAAAAGACACCGATGTTCTCACAGGAAGAGCGCGTCGAGATGGTCAAGCGAGCAACTTCACACTGCACCAATGTTGACGTACGTACGTTCTCCGGTCTGGCAGTCACATTTGTGCGGGAATGTGGAGCCCGCGTTATGATTCGCGGCGTCCGACCGCTGACTGATATCGCGGGTGAATTCACGATGATGATGGCCAATCGTCAATTGGATCCAGACATTGAAACGGTTTTTTTGATGGCGGATGAAGAGTTTACGCATGTGTCTAGTTCATTGATCAAGCAGATTCTGCCGCTTTCGAGTGACGATAAGCTGGCGCGGTTCGTGCCGCAATCGGTGATTCCCGCACTCCGCGCCAAGGCGCCGTTTACGCCGTGAGGATTGAAGCCTGGCCCAATTCGCATGAACGATCACGAGCAGAACCAAAGACGGCCACGAATGTGAATCGCAAACCGTGCGTTCATATCAAACCACTTTAAGACAACGCGATTCAGTTGTTGATCTTCAGTGCCTGGCGCATTACGGGTTCGAAGGCATCCGCCATCCGCATGAACCCAAGGTCGGTGGGATGCGAGCTGTCGACGGTTGCCTCGCCATCGTCGCCCAGTTGACCTTCACCCTCGAGATACAGCAGGTTCTTCACGCCTGCTTTGAGCAGTTGTTCGAACGTCTCGCGGAGTGAAACGCGGCTCTCGTCATTTCGCCTTTTCCTTGATGGGATGAAGAACGAATTCGAATACGAGCGGTCTTCGGCCAGCACGATCGGCACGTTTGGTCGCACTGAGCGAATCTGCTCTACGAGCGGTTTGACGCGCTGGCGAACCAGTTCGGCCTCCATATTGGGCAAGCAGTCAATGACATACATAGATGCGTCGAGTTCCGCCAACAGCTCGGCCATTTCGAGATCCATCGTGCCGTTGCCCGAGAATCCCAGATTGATCACGGGGCGATTCAGACGGCGTCCCAAAATACTGGTGTGGACCATCCCCGGTCGCGACGCACAGCCGCCATGGGTGATCGACGTGCCGTAAAAGACGATCGGTCTTTCCGTTCCTTTGGTGCGCGGCAGTCGAGCGAGTTCAGCGCCCGCGGGGATGCCAATTTCGACTGACGTCACGCCATTGTATAGCGGCAGGTATAGGCAGAATTCATGCCGTCCTGTGGGGATTTCGCCGAGCAACTGGAGTTCATTGCTTTGTCTCGTTGGTCGACCGTTGGCTACCCATCTCCAACTGCCGCCGGGTGTCTTCACGTAAAGATCGAGTCCGCTCACGCCGGTTGCCGGCATGTGCGGCATGGCCAGGTTCGACGACGTGAGCGTCCACTTTGCCTCGATCGTTTTGGCGTCGGTGGCAAATCGCACGCTAATTCCAGCGGAATGACGGCTGAGATTCCAGACTGGCTTTCGCACCACACCCTCTGCCTTGGCGGGCAATCGATCAAATGGCGACTTGGTCTCCTGCCATCCTTGACCTTCAAGGCCGAGATGTTGGATTTCGAACCACAGGGTTTTTCCATCGTCCGAAGAACGCGCCAAATCAGCACTGACTTTGTCGTTGGCTGAAAGGAAGGTGCCACAGGAAAGGAGGCCGACCAAGATCAGAAGAAGTGAGGACTGTCGCATCGGTGCAAACTCCGATTGGTCCAACTGTCAGGTCTTTCTTAGTTCTTTTCTGCCTCTCCATCCGTTTCGCGCCGCAGATGCTGTTGCAGGTATAGGGCGCGTTCGATGTTTCGATCGGCAGTGTCGAGTTCCGATCCGCGCAGCTTTTGTAAATGCGCAGGTTGTGTGTGGATGAACAACTGATTGATGGTCGGAATCTCAATATCCTTGATCAGACCCAAGTTGACGCCCATGCGGACACTTGAAAGCAGCATCATCGTCTCTTCGCTGCTGATTGTTTGCGCACTGCAGAGCGTGCCATATGCGCGGCTCACTCGGTCATGTAGGTCCTTTTGGCTTTCCTTGACCAAGAATTCGCGGGCCTTGCGTTCGTAATCAATCATCGCGGGCACGACTTCAGCGACCTGGCCGATCAGTTCGTCTTCGCTGCGACCGAGCGTGATTTGATTGCTGATCTGGTAGAAGTCGCCCATCGCTTGTGATCCTTCGCCGTAGAGACCACGCACTGCCAGGCTGATTTTCTGTAAGCTGCGAAACACCTTTTCGATCTGACGCGTGATCACTAATGCCGGCAGGTGGAGCATAACGCTAACACGCATACCCGTTCCGACGTTGGTTGGGCAGGCGGTCAGGTAGCCAAGCGAGTCATGAAAAGCATAGGTGACGCGTGCTTCGATAAGATCGTCAATCCGGTTGATCTGCGCCCAAGCGGAATCCAAGTCCAGGCCGCTGTTCATCACTTGGATTCGCAAGTGATCTTCTTCGTTGATCATCAAGCTGAACTTTTCGCCATCATTGATCGCCACACCGCGCGGTCCGTCTGCATCGGCCAATTCGCGACTGATCAGTTGGCGTTCGACTAAGAATTGGCGATCAACGATAGGTAGGCCATCGACGTCAATGTAGCTGACGTCCGTTAGCTCTTTTCCATCTTCGACGGCATCACAGAGCGACTGCTGGATTGCAGTGCGATCCTTGTCGTCGCATTGCCGGACAAATGGAAAATCGGCCAGGTTGCGCGCCAAGCGAATACGACTGCTAATCACGATGTCGGACTCTGGGCCGGACCCTCGTAACCACTCACCGCATCGTCCGGCTAGATCTTCAAGTTTCACAATACTGTCCTATTGAAACGCCTACGAATCGCTTTGTTGCTGCTCAAATTTCTGGATCTTATCGCGTAATTCAGAGGCGCGTTCATAGTCTTCCTCTTCGACCGCTTCCTGCATGTCGCGTCGCAGTCGGATCAATTCGGTCCGTTCGTCCGTGCTGTCGTGGACACGCTTGGGGCGTTTCCCGACATGCTTCCTTTCGCCATGGATGTTCACGATCAACGGTTCGAGTTCATTGGCGAAGCAGATGTAGTCGTGCGGACATCCCAGTCGCCCTTGCTGGCGAAATTCATAAAAAGTGACACCGCAGACGGGGCATGCCTGTTGGTCCAGTCGTTGCAGATCCTTCGCCGTTTGACCAATTTTCAGTTGTTGTGCCAAAACGCCCGCCAACGTGGGAGGCGAAGGGTCCATTGATTCGTCGTCCTTGGTCAAGTAGATCTTGGCGCAGTCCTCGCAAAGGTGGAGTTCCTGGGGTTTGTCTCCAGTCAGTTCCGTGATGTGAAATGTCGCGGGCTTTTCACATTGTTGACATCGCAGCGCCATCGATCCACCTATCCCTTGGGCTGTCAATCCACTGGGGCACCCAAGTGGATTCTCCCAACATCCAATCATACCAAGACTTACGTTTCAGCTAGGATTCTAGCGGGGGCCCAAAAAGTGTCAAGATTGG
Organism: Planctomycetaceae bacterium; assembly: GCA_002685655.1. Next base: position 19,362 of record NYXM01000113.1, on the reverse strand, counting down.
TAGCAGCTGACACAACTCGACCGTAAGACGGTATTATCTCCGATCTTTCTCATCGTGGGTACCACGCCACCCCACGACGGCGTTGTGGCCCTAAACGGCGACTGATAAGCTTGAGCTCGGTGATCGTTAGGCAGCCGTTTTGGGCCGACAAAGGCGAAGAAGTACATTGTCCGCCAAGCAGGGATCCCACCACATCGGAACCATGGTGCCTTTCTGGTCCCGCCGCGCACATTTCAAGATAGACACATGCCACACTTTCCCGACATCGAGACTTTTCAACAACTCGCCACCGATCATCATCTGGTCCCTGTCTATCGCTGCCTGTTATGCGATTCGTTGACACCCGTTAGCGCCTTCCAGCGACTGGATGATGGCGGTAGTGCCTGTCTTTTTGAAAGCGTAATTGGTGGCGAGAAGGTTGGGCGCTACAGTTTCTTGGCCGCCAAACCGTATGCCGAGCTGAGTGCCCACAGCAACCGAGTCACCTTGAATACGTCGGAAGGTACCTCCGAGTTTGACTCGGCAGACCCGCTGGAGGAGATTCGCAAGCAGATCAATGCGTTGAAAGCAGCGCATCTGCCTCAGCTACCGCCGTTTGAAGGAGGTGCTATCGGCTACGCTGGCTACGATGTCGTGCGGTACACCGAACACCTGCCAAATGCCCCGCAAGATGATCGCCAATTGCCGGATCTCTGTTTTGGGTTCTACGACGAAATGATCGTCTTCGACAACGTCACCAAGACGATGTTCGTGATCGTCATGGCACGCGTTGATGATTCTGTGGCGGATCTCGAATCCGCGTATGAAGTTGCCAAGGATCGCGTTGACCGAGTGGTTGCGAAGCTCGCTGGACCGGCTGATGGGTTGACCTGTGCGGACATCGATACGACGGGCGCACCTGAAATCTCGTTCAAGTCGAATTTTGAACAGACGGAATTCGAGGATGCGGTGCGGAAGTGTGTCGAGTACATTCGCGCCGGCGATATTTTTCAGGTTGTCATCAGCCAACGTTTGGAATGCGAAGTCTCATCGAAGCCATTCGAAATCTATCGCACCTTACGTGTGGTTAACCCAAGCCCATTCATGTTTTTTCTTCGCACTCCCGATGTCACGCTTGTCGGCAGTTCACCGGAGATCATGTGCCGTGTGGTTGATGGCGAAGTGACCGTACGACCATTGGCTGGCACGCGTCCCCGGGGCAAGAACGCAGAAGAGGACGCGCAGCTTGGAGAAGAGCTTTTAGCAGACCCGAAAGAACGCGCCGAACACGTCATGCTGGTCGACTTGGGCCGCAACGATGTCGGCCGCGTGGCCGAGTATGGAACCGTCATGCTTTCCGACGTTATGTCGATTGAACGCTATAGTCACGTGATGCACATCACGTCCAATGTGACAGGCAGGCTGACGTCGAAGAACAACGCTTTTGACGCCCTGCGGGCGTGCCTCCCTGCGGGCACCGTGTCTGGTGCGCCAAAGGTCCGTGCCATGGAGGTCATCGACGAACTGGAGCGTCACCGACGTGGACCGTATGCGGGGGCGGTTGGCTATTTCGATTTCGCTGGCAATATGGACACCTGCATCGCCCTGCGGACACTGGTCGTCCAAGGCAACAAAGCCTACGTCCAAGCCGGCGCGGGCATCGTCGCCGATAGCGATCCGACTTCGGAGTATCAAGAGACGCTGAGCAAGGCCCGCGGCCTGCTCAAGGCAATCGAGATCACCGAGGCACGGGCTGGCGGAACCTCAACGTCGTAGACGTCTGCAATTCGGTGAAGGGCGGCACGGCTATGTGGTCTGCATTTCAGTGACTTCGCCTGCATGGTCGGCCACAGCGTTGGCTATGGTGTCGCACGCACCCACGCAGTGCCGTTGCGTGGCGAGCAGTGCGTCCAGCTGTATTTGCGGCGGCAACTCCACCAACACTGCGTTGCCATCGATTCTCACCGGAAAGATCTTGATGGAAAAGTCGTCACCCGACAGGCACTCGCCGGTTTGCAACGAGAAGGGCTTTTTGTGCAACGGGCAGGAAATCTTGGGGGCCTCTCCCGCGCTGCCGACGATGCCGCGAGAGAGCACAAACGCGTTCTTGTGTGGGCACATGTTTTGGCAGGCATACCACTGACCTCGGCTGGTGAAGTTGAAGACGGCGATCTGCACTTTGCCGTACTTGATCGCGGCACCACCATTCTCGGGGAAATCCGCCGTTCTGCCGACGTTGACCCATTTCTTGAGGGACGGGCGTGGCGGATTTGAATCGTCAGTGGGCGGAGGTGGATCGAGGGCGCCGCCTGGCAAACCGCCGTCCGGCGCGCCGACATACGATCCAAGATCGGAAATTGGCACGAAGTCCTTCGGCCAGTCGGCTGGCCGTCGTTGATTCCGTTCGGCCACGACTTCGATGCCTTGCTCGGTTTCGTCCGTGTCAACGAATTGGCGAAACAACTTGCATTTTTCGGGATCGTTGACGACCTCCTTCCATTCGCATTTGTAAGTATCGACGAGGTACTGCATTTGTGTTTCGAGTTCTTCACAGAGGCCGAGGCTGTCTTCGATCACGACGTTCTTCAGCTGTTGGATGCCGCCTTCCAAATTCTCAAGCCAAACAGCCGTCCGCGCCAGTTTGTCGGCCGTGCGAATATAGTAGATCATGAACCGGTCGATGTACTTGACCGCCGTCGCCTCGTCGATGTCCGTGGCCAGCATCTCGGCGTGTCGTGGTTTTGCCCCGCCATTTCCACCGACGTACAAGTTGTAGCCGTTCTCCGTGGCGACCAGTCCGATATCTTTGCACTGTGCCTCGGCACATTCCCGAATGCAGCCGGAAACGGCCATTTTCATTTTGTGTGGAGAACGGATGCCTCGGTAACGTTGTTCCAGGCGGATCGCAAAGCCTACCGAGTCCTGGACACCGTACCGGCACCAAGTCGTCCCAACGCAGCTCTTTACCGTCCGCAGCGATTTACCGTAAGCATGGCCACTTTCGAATCCGGCGTTGACCAGTTCTTCCCAGATCGCGGGCAGCTGCTGAACCTGCGCGCCAAACAGATCGACACGCTGACCGCCCGTGATTTTGGTGTACAGACCAAACCTCTTCGCGACGCGACCGAGCGTTATCAGTTTATCGGGTGTGATCTCACCGCCGGGCACTCGAGGAACTACGGAATACAGGCCGCCGCGCTGCACGTTGGCCAGAAATCGATCGTTGGTGTCTTGCAACGTCCAATGCGTGGGTTCGGTGATTTGTTCGTTCCAGAGGCTTGCCAGGATCGAAGTCACTGTGGGCTTGCAAATCTCGCAACCGTCGCCCCTGCCGTGGCTGTGGATCAACGCCTCAAAGTTTCGGATTTGTTTCACCTGGACGATCTCGAACAGCTCTTGACGTGTGTAGGCGAAGTGTTCGCACAAGTCCATGTCGACCGTTTTGCCGGCCGCCACAAGTTCCGTGTTGAGAATATCAGTCAGCAAAGGCACGCATCCGCCACACCCTGTGCCGGCTTGGGTACATGCCTTGACATCGCCAAGCGTCACGAGGTTGTTATCGCGAATCGCCGCACAGATCTGGCCCTTGGTGACGTTGTTACAGGAACAGACTTGTCCGTCATCGGAGATTGAATCCGCACCCAACGCACCGCCGCCGCCGCTTCCGGCGATCAAAATGCCCGGAGCACAGGGGAGGGGATCCGGGTTCTTGGCCAGTGCTGACAGAAGGGCGTAGTCCGCGGCATCACCCACCAAGACGCCGCCTAGCAACCGTGTCCCGCTCAGATCGAACAACAGCTTCCTGTAAACTCCACCAAACGGATCTTCATAGAGCAGCGGTTGTGCGCGTTCGGGGCCGGCTTCGTAGTCTCCGAAGCTGGCAACATCCACACCCATCAATTTCAGTTTCGTCGATAGGTCGCTGCTGGTGAATGACATCTGCCGGTCGCAGAGATTGCCGGCTACGATTTCAGCCATCTCGTAGCCTGGTGCGACCAGGCCGTAGATCATACTGTCGTGCAAGGCGACTTCGCCGATGGCGAAGATGCTAGGATCCGAGGTTTGCAGGGTGTCGTTGACGATCACCCCACCTCGCTGGCCCACGTCAATGCCGCAATCACGCGCGAGTTCATCACGCGGACGGATGCCGGCCGAAATAATGATCATGTCGACGTCCAGGACTTCGTCGTCCACGAAGACCATCCGTTGGACACGACCGTCACCCTGAATCTCCTTGGTCGCCTTGTTCAAGTGGACTCGAACACCCAAGTTTTCGATTTCGCGGACGAGCAGTCGCGAACCGGCATCATCGACCTGTCGGGGCATCAACCGCGGCGCGAATTCAATCACATGCGTTTCAAGGCCCAAATCGTAGGTGGCTTTGGCGGCTTCGAGCCCCAGTAGGCCGCCACCGATCACGGCAGCGCACCGGACCTTTTTCCCGAACGCCATGATTCGTTGCAGGTCTTCGATGGTCCGATAAACAAAGACGCCGCGCAGCTTGACGCCTTCGATCGGCGGCACGAAGGGGTATGAGCCTGTGGCCAGCACCACGTGGTCGTACGCGATCGACCGGTCATTGTCTGAGTGCACGATCCGTTGCTTTCGGTCGATGCGATTGGCTCGATCTCCAATATGAATATCGACGCCGTTGCGCCGGTACCACTCGAGATTCGCCAACATCAGTTTCTCGGCGTCGCGATGGGCGAAGAACGAAGTCAGCCCGACGCGGTCGTAGGCGGCCCGCGGTTCTTCGCAAAACGTGATGATTCGGTAATGTCTCGACTCGTCGAATTCGACGAGTTTTTCGCAGAAACGATGGCCGACCATTCCGTTGCCGATTACGACAATCGTCTCAGCGTTCTTGGTGATCATGGGTCCTCTTGCTGTTATCGGGCTAGCAACAGCTCGGCGAACGATTGCGAGCTGCTCTTGGGATTGACTTGAAACATCGAGTGACCGTCAGCGCACGCAACTATCGAGGCTGTGCCTCGGACCGGCGCGAGCTATCGCTCGATTGTGGCGACCTGCTCCCCGACCAACCTGCGGTCGGTGCCCGTCGCTAGAGACTTGGCTCATATCTAAAGAACAACCAGATACAAGCCTTCTAGTGCGGACAAGTTGGGACACAAGTCGCAGTGCACGCAGCGCGCGCCAGCTGCCAACGGCTGGAGAGGGAGCCGTTGTGTAAGGGTTTGATTTCTTGCTCGAATGCAAACTGCGTGCCACGGACAGATCGCGCCTGGTGAGCCTGCTACGTTGATAGGCGAATTGATGTACGCCCTGCGTGCAAACCGATCATGGCAGATGTCCATATTGCTGCTTGTTTAAGCAACCATGGCGCGTCAATCGCGCACCGCCAAGCGTCGCTTGTTCTGTTCCGACGAACTGATTGACCGTATCGCTTCTATGACGTTGGTTTGCTGCGGTTCTCTCCCCATGGCCTCTCTCCCAGGCCGCTGCCGCGTCCGACCAGAGGGCATTAGTCTCTGCGATTGGAGCCCAATCTACCAGATTAACTCCGCGATGATGAATCGCGGCACCAGGCTGGCACGGTCTTTGCGTTGCCGGGGAAAGAACCACGGCCATCGCAGCCAATGAGGCCGAGACGCTGGAGTTGGAGCCGATATTGACTTGAGGTTCGAGCGACGTCTGACCGCTCGTCTGGGCTTCAACGTCTTCGATTCCCCGTGCTCGCTTGGCCGGCTCCAATGGAGGGAGAGGGCCGGAGGATGTCCGGCTCGGCGGCACGGTTTTTTCTTAGAAGATTCACGATGAGCTCGCATTTTAGCGCCACAAACTCGATTCGTCCGCCCAATCTGCATTTGCCTGTTTGCTGCCGCGCAATAGAATTGTCGGGAATCAATCGATGGGCGACTTGCACAGGAGGATGTGATGGATTGCCGAACGAAGCGCATTGTTGCACTGCTGACGGCAGTTGTCGGATACTGCTTTCTGTCGACGGTTGCGTACGGCGAGAATGAAGTTGCGTCAATTCAGGTGATTCATGACCGCGAGGCTTTTGTCACCACGATCAATGTGCCCTCACGAGACGGATTGGTTTCCTGGACTGACATTTTCCGAGGCGTGTCGCGTGCTCGAGGCTTTGACGATCGGGCGCTTGAGGATTTTGGTTCGCGCGGTGCGTTTCCCATCGACAGCCCGTTTACGCGACCGATCCTGGCGGCGATGAATGCAGCGTTTGCGCCGGACATCCGCTTCCGCATCACGGAGGTTCCGGTGTCTGGCGAGCCATCTCAGTTGCAGATTCGATTGGATCGCAAAGCACTTTTGGCATCGCATCGGGAGATCACGCGACGATTGCGTAATACGGTCAAAGCCAGGATCAAGGTCGCGAGGCCCTACGGTCTACGCTTCGATCGCGAGTGGCAACGAACTGCGTCTGATCAGCCGGTGGTCCTGTTAGTTCACGGGCTGCAGTCCAGCGGTAACCACATGGCGAACTTGTTGGTTCGTCCACGTGCAGCGGGCTTGCCGTGTGGGGTTTTTGACTACCCCAACGATCAACCCATCCAAGACTCGGCCGCGTTGTTGGCGCGCGAACTGCGTGATTTTCGCAAGACGCATCCGGATCGGCGTGTGACGTTGCTCGCTCACTCCATGGGTGGTCTTGTCGCTCGGGCCGTAGTGGAGGATCCGAGATTGAATCCCGGCAACGTCGATCAGTTGATCATGATCTCACCACCGAATCATGGCTCGGTGCTCGCCGAATTTGGCTTCGGTCTCGATCTTTGCGAGTCGGTCCTCGGCGCGGCTCGACGTGATCGTGCTCGCTGGACAACTGCGGCGATCGAAGACGGGCTGGCAGACGCCCAAATCGATTTGCAGCCGGGGTCACCATTCTTGACCGCATTGAACGCTCGGCGCCGCAATCCGCAGGTTCGTTACTCAGTGTTCTTGGGCGATACTGCACAACTGAAGGCGGGCGAGTTGGCTTCGGCCCGCCGGATGCTAGGTAAGGCCGGCGAGTCGAGTCGTTGGGTTCAGTTTTTTGGCAGCCGCGTGGACGAGTGGTTGGCGGATCTAGACGAAGTGATCGATGGACGGGGTGACGGTGCGGTGGCTTTAAAACGCGGTCGTTTGGAAGGTGTGGAGGATACTGTGGTTCGCCACTTCAGCCATCTGAGCTTCAATCAATCGCCAATGACCGGCGACGCCGAACTGGTTCTGGGCGACGTGATGAAACGATTGACGCGCTTTTAATGCGGTCAACAACAGGAATCCGGCCCACAGCAATCGGTAGTGGGCAATTCGGTCTTGATGAAACCGGTTCCCTTAGTTTCGCGCGGATCACGGATCGCATCTTGCCGGCAGTCGAATGGTTCGGCCGTGTCTGCGTTGACCTGCGTGTAGGGCGAGAGGGCGCAGAAGTGTTCCGCGTAAGGCGCATTGGTATAGATGTCGAATGTTTTCTTGCAAACGGCAGTCCGCACACCCCGACGCAGCAGATGGCCATCATCGTCGGTAACGCTTTTCCAGGGGCCCCGGTAGATGACGGCTTGCTTATGATCCTGGCACGGCCCCTCTTTTCCTTTGAAGGCGCGAACCGTGATGCTGCGAAACTCGATGCCCTCGACCGTGGCCCATGGTTCGACCTGTCGCTCGACGATTTCAATTCCGTAAAAGCCTGCTTGCTGGAACTGGACGAGGAACTCAGCCTCCTGATGCGCTCCGCTGATGCAGCCACTCCACAAGGTCGGATCGTTCTGTAGCCGCTCTGGAACGGGCTCGTCGCAAACGATGTCGCTAATGACAGCGCGGCCGCCCGGATGGAGGACGCGGAAGACTTCAGCAAACAGCCGTTGCCGTTCGCGTGGGCTAACCAGGTTCAGGACACAATTCGAAAGCACCACGTCGACCGAATCGCTCTCCACCATCGGCTGTTCCGTGCGCAGTCGCTGCGCATGGTCTTGCGCGCCAAGCCAGTCGTTGGTTGTGGCGATTGGCTGGCTGGCGAGGAAGGACTCGAACTTGTCCAGATCAAGCGCCAGATCCTGAATCCGGCCCCTATGGAATCTGACGTTATGCCAACCGATACGATCGCCGATTTCCTGTTGATACTGGTGAGCCAAAGCCAACATGTCGCTGTTCATGTCGACGCCGATCACACTTCCCTTTTCGCCAACCACTTGTGACGCGATGTAGCAGATCTTCCCGCCACCCGATCCCAAGTCCAAGACAACTTCGCCTGTTTGCACATAGCGAGACGGATCCCCACACCCGTAGTCACGGTCAATCAGCTCTTGGGGCAGCACTTTTAGGAGACTGGTGTCGTATTGAACGGGGCAACACAAAGCTGGTTCGGAGGCCTGTGAAGCGGCAGAATATCGCTGCCCGACCGCGTGTTCGATGTTCAATCCCGTTTCTTTTCCCTGTCCCATCGTACCGCTCATCGACAACTGCTCCTTGCAAACCAGAGAATTCCAAACCAGCACTGACGTTCAACGGAGCGACACAAACGTGACTAACACCGATCCGTTGGCGAACGTCAATGGCGAACATTCATATCGTATCGATGTTGCAGGATATCGCAATTCGGTCTGACGGTTTGTGATGAAGCTTACGTTTTGGTGAGCCAGCCCGCTGAAATCGGTCCATTCCACGGTTTTAGACGGTCGCATCAGTCAACCGCTGCACGAGTAACCCGACTGTTTGTGAAGCGACCAGGCGTGGCTGGCGGAGATGGGTGTCTTGAATCGGGCCGTTGTTTTTGTTCGCGCCACGGTTCAGAATGAATCGTTCGAGACGAAATGGTAGCAGGAGATTCGCTTCGATGATTTACGTAATCGCAGAAATTGAATTGGTCGATGGTAGTCGCGACGACTTTGTGACCCATTTTCGGGCCAATGTCCCCAACGTTTTGGCGGAAGAGGGTTGCTTGGAGTATTCCCCAACGATCGATCTGCAGACCGAACTGACTGCTCAGCCACCCGCCCGTGGTAATTGCCTGACGGTTGTGGAGAGCTGGGAGAGTCTGAAGGCGTTGCAGGCCCATCTTGTCGCGCCTCACATGGTGACGTACCGTGAAAAAGTCAAAGGGATGGTCGTGAAGACGACGTTGCGCGTCTTACATCCGGCCTGATCAGTGGCTCTGGCTAGGTCTAGTGGCCATATTTGCTGAGATGATCCTCTTTTTGGGAAAGACGAGCTGTACGTATGCGTGATGTTGTTTGCCAACTTATCGAAGCGCTCCAGGCCGGTCGGCCGGTCGCTTATTGTCGACTTGTCGAGACACGTGGATCGACGCCGCAAAAGGCTGGTGCTTTGATGCTGGTGTTTTCCGATGGCTCGCAGGCCGGGACGCTTGGCGGCGGCTGTGTGGAAGCGGAAGTCAAACGACGGGCGCTGGTAGTGCTCCAGGATGAAACCGCGAAGGTCGCCACGTTTCAGCTGAATAGCGATTATGGTTGGGACGACGGACTCATTTGCGGTGGCCGGATGAGTATCTTGATCGAACCCATTCAAGCCAGTACGGCACCGGAATATTTTCAGCAACTGTCCGAGTTAGTGGAACGAGGTGCGGGATTTACCGAAGCGATTGTTTTTGATGGGGAGGCGAGCGGCTTGGTCGAAACGGCTTCGTATCTGTTTGACCAGCACGATAAACCCGCCGTTGCGCTGCACGCCTCGATCGACGATCTGCCGGAGCAAGTCGCGGCGGGCTTGCGGCCGCTTGCGACGCGGTCGCGTCCGTATGCCGCGCATGGCGTCGCCTACCTGACGGTGCAGCCTCGCTGTCGACTGGTGATTGTTGGTGGTGGTCATGTTGGCCAGGCCGTGGCCCGATTGGCAGCGGAACTGGAGTTCGATATCTGGGTGGTCGACGACCGACAGGAGTTTACGTCGGCCGAACGATTTCCTTTCGCCCAACGTCGCATTGCTGCGGATATTGAACAGGTCCTGCCGGAACTGGAGATCACGTCTGACACCTATTGTCTGATCGTGACGCGTGGCCACAACCACGATCAGCGTGCGCTATACCACTTGGCTCAACGCGGCGCACGTTACGTTGGCTTGATTGGCAGTCGTCGGAAGATCAAGTTGATCTTTGACGACTTGATTGACGAGGGTATTTCTACCGAATCACTGGCTCGTGTGTATGCGCCATTGGGAATCGAGATTGGATCGCAGACGGTTCCGGAGATTGCAGTCAGTATTTGTGCGGAATTGGTGTCACACCGAAATCGCAACGGTCAGGTCCCCGGCCGTCCCACAGCGGTCGATGTGCAAGGTCTCGGTTGCGAGACTTAGTTGGACACCGCCGCTTTTGAATGTAGCTGCCACGCTCCGCCGTGACGAGGCAGTTAGGATCGTTCGAGGAATTACTGTCCGATCGTCGCCTTTCGCTCCGCGAAAGACGACAATAAAAGATCGAACACTGCTTAATGACGATGGCACACTAGAATAGCATTGTCACAGGCACAACTTCCCGCGTGCTTGGCCATGATGACAAAACGTGATGGCTACCTTTTGATGGTACGTGGTGGCAACCAGCAACTGGAGGCCGTGATGGCCGAACCATGCGTCCACGCTTTTCAGTCATTTGGCATCATCCCGGCCGCCGGGCGTAGTCGACGCATGGGACAGCCGAAGTTAAAGATGCTGTGGGGCGCGATGACGGTGATCGAACAAGTCGTTGCGGCCTGGCGGCGCAGTGGGGTCGACCACGTTGTGGCCGTCGTGCGATCTGATGACTCGGAGCTTGCGGGGCTCTGCCAACGGGCGGGTGCGATCGTCGTGGTGCCCGAGCCGCCGCCGCCGGAAATGAAGGATTCGGTGATGGCGGCCCTGGACGCAATCACGACGCGATTTCATCCTCGCGGCGACGCAGCGTGGCTCCTGGCACCCGCAGACATGCCACGCCTTTCATCCGAGGTGATTGATACGCTGCTTGACGAGCACAGTGGGTCAAATCAGGCGATTCTGGTACCCACGCACGCCACGCTCGCGCATGGCCCATCACGGCAGCCCACCGGTGTGAAGCGAGGGCATCCTGTACTCTTTCCCTGGCCGTTAGCACAAGATGTTGCCAGGTTGAACGAAGACGAAGGGGTAAACGTGTTGTTGGCGCGGAAGCCGACTCGCGAGGTTGCTGTGAACCAGCCGTCAATCCTGGACGATCTAGACACGGTCGATGATTACAGACGCTTGTCGGCCGAAGAGGGACATTTTTGATTGGCCAGCCGGTGACTTCCCTCGATCCCTGCCACTTCATACACTGAGAACGGTCATTTCTCAAGCACTGCTTCGTTGTTTTCCGCTCGATTGAGGCCCATTCGCACGATGAATCCGAGACTTCGCTGGACGGTTTGGATCTGCCTGGCCATTGTGCTGGCAACGTCGCTCACTGGTTGCACAGGATGCAATCAGGACCCTTTAGTCAAGCGAAAAAAAGAACTGGATGACATCGACAAGAAAAAGAAGAAAGAGAAACGCAAGGAAGATTTCGATCTGAAACCGGTCAAGACCGTGCCAGCCGACGAAGTGGCGGTTCGGCCGTTTGCCAAACCGGGGCACTGGCTGACCACGATTCACGAAATCAAAGCCAATAATTTCAATTTCCCGGCGCAGTTGTACACGGGTGCCACCGACAGTCGCGGTCAACCGTACCACGTCGAGTCAACTCACTACGTCCTGCAAGGCTCGCGTCCCGCCAAACTTGCCAAAGGGCAGGGGCGTTTGTTTGAGACGACCTATTTCGTCCCACGCGAGGGGGCGATGCCATCGAAAGTGATCTGGCTGAATCGAGAATTGCGTGCCGCGCGTGGTGGACGCCTCGTCACACCGCCGGATCGCTCGCCAATCACGGCGATGCCAGGCTATCAGTATTATTTCGTGGTGCTCTCCAGTGCGCCCAGTCGGTACGGTTTTCTCCAGCGGTTGACTGCAATGAACACGCCGACAAGCAAGGAATTCGAGGACGAGACGCTGTTGTATTATCGCGTCTTGCAACCGCAGGTTGATCGTTTTGTTCCGCTGCCGTCCAACGCGCTGACGTGGACTTGTATCAGCTATTTGTTACTTGATGACTTGGATCAAAGTCGATTTACGCCGCCGCAAGAACGAGCCCTGTTGGATTGGTTGCATTGGGGCGGCCAGGTGATCATCAGCGGCCCAAATTCGTTGGACAAACTCAAGGGCAGTTTTCTCGAAGACTACTTACCAGCGCAGTCTGGCGACACCATCGAGATCGATCCGGCCGCCATCGAGGAACTCAACGAGCATTGGTCGTTGCCGAGTCATCCACGATCCGGGCGTACACGCAGATTGGAGGTACTGCCGCAGACCCCGATGATTGGTGTCACGTTACACCAACACCCGGACGCTGTCCCGCTGGCCAATACGGCCAATCTGGTGCTTGAGCGACGGATTGGACAGGGGCGAATTGTGGTTTCGTCGTTCTCGCTGACGGATCGTTACTTCATGCAATGGGGAGCCAGCTACGACAGTTTCTTCAACGCTTGTCTGCTGAGAAGACCTCGCCGCGAGTTCATTGGCAATAACACAGGGCTGGAATTGCTGAATACTGTTTGGAAGGATTTTCCTGGTGTTCTCGCCAAGGATCCACGATTGGTTACCACCCAGCGGTACTTCACTCGTGACATCGGTCATGCCCTTGCCAGGAACTCAGTTGCCGTCGAGCCTGGTGAAGAGAAGAACCTGCACGCTTTAGAGGCGTCGGATACTACCGCGGTAAGTGATCCGCGAACCGCAGATAACTCTGTTGCTATGAGGTCATCAAATTCTGCAGAAGGCAATTGGCATTTCGATGGCTATCCTTCCCGCCTTAACTATGGCCTGGGAGCTTGGAATGACCGCAGCGGTGCCTCAGACGCGGCACGGCAATCGCTGGAAGACGCGGCCGGTATTTCGATTCCGCAAAGTGGTTTTGTGTTACGCGTTCTGGCTCTGTACCTTCTGATCCTGGCACCCGTGAACTGGGGGCTGTTTCGCATGATTGGTCGAGTTGAATGGGCGTGGATGGCGGCTCCAGTGATTGCGATTGTGGGCGCCTTTGTCGTTGTTCGAACCGCGCAGTTGGACATTGGGTTCGCTCGTAGTGTTACCGAAGTCGTGGTGGCGGAAGTTCACGGCGACTATCCTCGTGCGCACGTCACGCGGTATTCCGCCATGTATACGTCCCTGTCAACGGGCTACGACTTTGTCTTTGACGACAATTCGGCAGTCGCCCAGCCGTTCGGTTCAGTCGATTTCAGGCCCGATACGGGCGAGTCTGTCCATACTGTGACGATGCACCGCGAAGGCAATTTACGGTTTGGTGGAATACAAGTTATTTCGAATAGCATCGGCTATATGCACTGCGAGCAACATGCCGATTTAGGTGGCGTGTTTTCGTTGACTGGAAACGACACGCAGGGCTTTCAGATCAATAACGGTTCAAAGTTCAGTCTTAAAGGTGCCGGGATCCTTCGAGGTGGACAGCCGAGACGTGTAGCAGGCGCTCGCGTCGACGGACCGGTCCAGGCGGCTTGGGTCGGCGACTTGAAGGCGGGGTCATTTGCACCGCTCACGTTTGTTGATCTGCCCTCGGGCACCAACCAGTTGCCGCAATGGGATGACGCGCTGGCCACGCTCAGTTACAACAGACAGGCCAAAGCGTTGCTGGAGCGGCTCGATGCAAATCACGACAAGGTAATTGATCGACGTGAAGCCGCTGGCGATCCTGAACTATCGGACAAGTTTAATCTCGTTGACATTGACGGAGTACCAGATCAGCCGCCGGATGGCCGCTTGGTAGATGCTGAAATCAAGCATTGGTGCCGCAAGACACGCGCCGGCGAAGTTTCGATCGGCCAACTGGTCGAACTGGCCAGCCAAGGGCTGACACTGGACGAGGGTGAAGTCCGATTGATCGCCTATTCCGATGACGAAATACCCGGCATGACCATTCGTCCCAGTGCGGCTCAAGTCATGCGCCGAACGTTGTTCGTCGTGCACCTGCGTCGCGCCCCGATGTCGCCCGCCGTTCGGGATGTCAATTGCAAGGCGGACTTGACCGATGAAAAGGAACGCAAGCTCGACGAAAAAGACCTAGAAGACCCCAACCAGGATGATGCCGCCCAGGGTAATGCCGGAACTGAACAGGACACAGACGGCAAGGGCGACAAAAAGCCCACCGACGACGGGGCCAATGACTCGAAACCCAGTGACTCGAAACCCAGTGACTCGAAACCCAGTGACAATTAGCCCGATGGCAATGCAGATATGATCGAACTGATCGACTTTGGCAAGGACTACGGCGATTTTACCGCCGTCGAACGCCTGAATTTGAAGATCGAGGCGCGTGAGATGTTCGGGTTCATCGGACCCAACGGTGCCGGCAAGAGCACGTCAATTCGGTTTCTGGCGACGTTGCTGAAGGCCAGTCGCGGGGAGGGCATCGTCAACGGGTTCAGTGTAACCCGAGATCCAATGAGTGTCCGGCAAAGTGTCGGCTATATGCCGGACAACTTTGGCGTTTACGACGGCATGAAGGTATGGGAATTCCTGGATTTCTTTGCCGTGGCTTATCGGATCGGACGCACGCAACGCAAACGTGTGATCAATGATGTGCTGGAACTCTTGGATTTGGCGCATAAACGAGACGATTTTGTCAATGGTCTGTCTCGCGGTATGAAGCAACGCCTGTGTTTGGCGAAAACGCTGGTACACGATCCTCCGGTCTTGATCTTAGACGAACCGGCTAGCGGTCTCGACCCACGTGCCCGAGTCGAAGTCAAAGCGCTGCTCAAAGAACTGCGGCGGATGGGCAAGACCATTCTGATTTCCAGTCACATTTTGACGGAGCTGGCCGATTGTTGTACATCGATTGGCATTATCGAGCGTGGCCAGTTGTTGATGCATGGTCCGATCGACGACGTACACCGCCGAATTCGCGGTAACCGGATTGTGGTCGTCAAATTTACCGACAAGATGGACTTAGGGCTGACCATTCTGCGCAGTTCGGAAATCACTCGTGACATTCAAATTGACGATCACATGGCCACCGTCGAACTGGAAACGGACGATGACGGTGTTGCCAGTTTGCTGAATCGGCTGATCGGTCAGGGCGTCGGCATTCGTAGCTTTGGCGAAAAAGAACCAACGCTTGAGGACGTGTTTATGCTCGTCACCAAAGGCCTGGTAAGTTGAGCGTGGCATGACATAGCCACCGAGCCAGCGGGATCCATGACGCATCGAATCGCCTGCTTCGGCGGCATCTACAACAACTATTTGGCGCTCGAAGCCGCCATCAGCGACGCGCACGCACGCGGCGTCGACGCGATGTTCTGTCTCGGCGATATGGGTGCCTTCGGCCCGCATCCGGATCGTGTGTTCCCATTGTTGCATGACCATAACATCGCCTGCGTTCAGGGCAATTACGACGATTCTATCGGCAACGCTTTGGATGACTGTCAATGTGGCTATACGGATCCGCGTGACAACCACTTCGCGCAGCTTAGCTACGATTACACGCTGGCCAACACATCCGATTCGAATCGCGCCTTCCTCTGCGACTTGCCCAAGGAAATCCGTTACGAACTGGGGTCGCTTGCCGTGTTGCTTGTCCACGGCAGTCCGCGCAAGACGAACGAATTTCTCTGGGAATCGACGACATCGACGCATTTCCTGTCGTCATTGGCCAAAGCACATTACGCTGATGTGATTGCCGCAACCCACACCGGCATTAAGTGGCACCGACCGCTTGGAGAAGGCCGCCACTTCGTCAATGTTGGTGCATTGGGGCGGCCAGAAAACGACGGCGCGAACCGCGTTTTCTATGCGCTGCTGGAAGAGCAAAACGGGGAGTTTCGCGTCGAATTCGCGCCGGTGCACTACGATTACCAGCGTCTCGCCGCAGAGATGGCCGGCGAGCGTTTGCCCGAGGAGTTCATTGAAGCAATCGTCACAGGCTGGTGGACTACATGTCTGGAGGTCCTTCCCAGCAAAGAACGCCGCTGTGGCAAACATTAGGGAACATCGATGTTCGATGTTCAGCTCTGCGTCAGTAGCGCCGATTGATTTGAAGTAGGAATTCGGCGTCGAACGGCCGATTCGCGCCATCGAGCAACGGGAGGACCGCCGCGGCACGAAACTCGGTCATCCCGATTTGAGCCTGCACGCCCATCGCCATGTTCAGGTTGTTGTAAGCATTTGCAGAATCGCGCAGGTTATAGGAATTGGTTAGTGCGTTGATCGTGACGCGGTCGCTGTCGTCCAGTGACGTCGTATGGTGCAGCTCGAGCAGCGCCGCCAGCCCTTTCAAATACGAGGCGTCGGGATTCTGATAGAGCCAGTGTGCCGCCGAGAGACTGAGGAATAGCAATTCCCGTTCGTCAAACTGTCCAATAAAACTGCCATTAGAGGGTGTAAATACCTCGATTTCGTTGCCGTTGAGCGGAATGTCCAGCTGTGCGAATGCCTGGACCACGCAGTTGTCTGTCGGTGTAAACAGCAGACCCAGATAGGGGAGCGCGTGGTATGCATCGTTGGCAACGACAACTTCGGCGTTTGGCAACACGACATGGCCATCGCTGCCGGTCGGCGTGTCGATCCCCACTCCTACTCCCAAAGCCATCGCATCCGTTTCATACCATAGGTGCTTGAGCAGAAGGGATGTGTTACCAAGCCGGCCATTGGTTAGTGTGAAATCCGTTGTCGCGGTGTCGAAGCGACTCATCGCTGGCAACCGCACGTCGATCGCCCACTGTCCATCAAAAAATGTCTTTTCGAACCCAATTGTCATCCGATCCAGGTTTAAGATGTTCCGCGTGTCACCAACAATGGGGTGCGCCGTTTCGACAGCGAGGGCGTTGTGAAAATGATGATACGAGAGTATCAGGCGATCCGTTGGTAACACGCTACTGTTCTTGGAAATCCTTCTCCGTGTGGCGGCGGCAGTTAGCGGAATGTCTATCGAAGCAGAGGCCGCCATTGGCGTGGCCGGCCAAGTGCTCTTGTCCAGGACTGTGTATTGCAGATTCATCTGCCCTGTGTCAGTTAGCGAGTCTCCAAGCACGGCAATTGGCCTGCGACGTCGCGCAAAGCTCGCTCGGGAACGAGACCGACGGAACAACGTAAAGCGGGGTTCGTCCGTTGGCGCGACGCCAGGTGCAGCAATGTTGGGTGCGGCGACGATGGGTGGTTGTGAGTCGTTGTCGATAGTCGGTCGAACGATTGGAGCCAAGACGGGATCCTCTCGCGGATCCACGCGGGGGCGGGTCTCCGGCGCTGGATCTGGCGGCACTGTGATTTGCGGCACGGTTCGGTCACTTGGCGATTCCGCCTCTGCCGCAAAAACATGTGCGAACCAGTCCTCGTTGTCGAGTAATCTGGGTTCATCCGCAACTTGCCGAATCGTCCGCTCGTCGTCGCGCTGCGGTTCGTCAGCGGAAATCGCGGAGGCCACCAACAAGCAAGCCGTCGCGAGGACGGAGAGGGCGATGAGCCGGCGAGGATCTATTGCGGGATCCACTGGAAGTTCCTTCGTTGAACTGGGTAGACTGCTCTAGTCGTATCGATTTCATCGGTTGTGCGGGTATTGAGGGCTTAGGAATAATCTCGGACTGAGCCCGACAGCTGATTTTTCCCATCGAAATCTGAGGTTCCAAGGGTGGGTCCGTCTGTCAGCACGGATTCCAAGTAGTTTCGTAGCCGAGGATTCCGTAATCGAGGCATTCGGTGGCTTGCGAGTTGACGTGTATCCTCGATTTGTCGATAGTTTCCGTAGGCAGATGCTCCATTCCCGCACACACCGCCCCACAATGGATGCCATGAACAACGAACTTCACGGGATCAGCAACGTTGTGCGAATGTTTTCGCGTCGCAACATGCTGGCTACGTCGGCTGCCTTCGGTGGGCTCACGCTACCGTCGTTATTGCGGTTGCAGAGTTCGGCAGCCAGCCCAAGTCCGGAGAACCGGCGACACGCCAAGGCGTGCATCATCGTGTACGCATGGGGTGGCATGAGCCATCACGAAACGTGGGACCCGAAGCCCAACGCGCCTGTTGAATTCCGCGGCGAGTTTAATCCGATCGCGACCGCGACGTCTGGTATTCAGATCGGCGAGCACTTGCCGAACATGGCGCGGCATTCCGAGAAGCTGGCGATCATTCGGTCGATCCATCACGATGATTCGGCGCACGGTCGAGGCATGTATTGGAATCTGACCGGCCACAAACCTCCACGTGTCGGCAACATCCCACCGATGCGAAATGACTGGCCGTCTCTGCCAGCGGTCATTTCCAAGTTCAGTTCGCCCGTGCGCGGCGTTCCGTCGGCCGTTCGCTTGCCGTATCCTCTCGTGGACAATGGTACGCTTCAAGCGGGCGAATACGGAGGATGGCTCGGTGCCAAGCACGACCCGATCGTGATTCGTACGCCGAGCGGCACGCCGTTCGGCGGCGTGTCCAGGTCACTCGGTTCACAGGTCCTGAATCTGGGCGACGTTGACTTCGAGCGCGTCGCCGCTCGAAATCGCCTGCGATCTTCTTTGGAGAAGCCGATCAGCACGCAGAATGACTTTGAGAGTTTCCAGCACTTCCGCAGTCTGGCCAGCGACATCTTGCTCAGTTCGGCGGTCAAAGACGCTTACGATCTGGACAGGGAAGACCCGAAGATCCGTGAATCATACGGTGACCATATTGGCGGGCAGAGCATCCTGTTGGCGCGGCGGCTTACAGAAGCAGGCGTTCCGATTGTGCAAGTCTGTTGCGCTGCGGGTGATCTTAACGGCTCGAAAGGAGACATGTGGGACACACACGGGGACAATTTTAATCGACTCAAGAATCGCCTGCTGCCGGTGTTTGATGTCGGTACCTCGGCGTTACTTCAAGATCTCAGCGACCGAGGTACGTTGGACGATACGTTGGTCTTGGTGCTGACCGACTTTGGAAGGACTCCCCGCATCAATGCCGGGGCAGGGCGAGATCATTATCCGAACGTGTACTCGATCGTCATGGCGGGTGGCGGGATCCAAGGCGGACAAGTGTACGGTAGCAGCGACGGTAAAGGCGCCTTTCCGGAGACAATGCCCTGTGGTCCGCCGGATGTCCACGCGACGATTTTTCGCTGTCTCGGCATTTCACCTCGTGCCAAGATTCACGACATGCTCGGTCGCCCGATGCCGGTCAGCGATGGCAAGGTGTTGCCGCTTCTCTAGCGAGGCTGTGCCTCAGACCAACGCGAGCCATCGCTCCGTTGCGGTGACCCGCGCTCCGACCAACCTGCGGTCAGTGCCCGTCGCTAAGAATTTGACTCATTTGTTCCACCAAACGGCGGCGTGAATAGAGGACCACGAAGAACACGAAGAGCACGAAGATATGGAGTTCGACGATCTTTCGAGTCGCGTGATCGGTTGT
>NYXM01000112.1 GCA_002685655.1 Planctomycetaceae bacterium | reverse complement strand
TTGGCTCTCCTATCGTGCGGCTTTGTTTGCAACCGCAGCATGATAGAAGAGCCTTTTTTAGTGGATACCAATTGAAGACGTTTTCTCAGAAAGTGCAGGGCAGAAGAATGAGACGCGAAAAGGGGGCTCGGGTCCTCGCAAGCCAGTGGTCAAAGGGGTATAATCCCGGATTGTCACGGTTGACTTTTCCCGCGTTACTCGCACTCTCGCCAGACGGATTCGCTTGTGGTAAGCAATCTGTTTTCAATTCGCTTTGACGATTCAAATCGTCCACCGGTCGAAGTCGTTATGTCCGGTCGTAACGCACCGGTGCGCGAGTACTTTGCGGGGCCGGAAAACGCCTTGCTGGGTCATCTGATCACAACCCATTCGACTTCACCCGGAACCGATCATCCGATCCTGATGTTCGGTCCTTCAGGTGTTGGCAAGACCCACCTGTTGCGCGGATTGGTTTACCAATATCAAGCATTCCAACCTGACGCTAGGGTGCGCCTGCAGAACGGTTCGGATTTTGGTCGCGAATTCTCGCAAGCCCATGAGGACGGATCGCTTTCAGATATTCGGCAGCAGTTGCGCAGCCTGGATTGCTTGGCACTCGACGGCATGCACTTACTGGCGGAGAAGCCACGTGCCCAACTGGAACTCTTGTACCTGTTGGACACGCTGAAAGACCGCCGTGCACGTGTACTGCTGACGTCGCGATTATCGCCCAATGAACTTCCGTTTTCCCCGGCACTTAAGAGCCGTCTAAGCGGTGGGCTTACCGTTCCAATTCAAGTTCCTGGACATGCGACACGCTCCGCTTTTGTGCGGCGATTTGCCAACGAACTTGGTATCGAATTACACGACGATGTCGTCGATCGCCTGTCGGAAGTAACACCAGCCTCAATTCCGGAGCTTCGAGGTGTGCTACTACAATTGAACCAATCACATGTTGACGAACATCGGCTAATTGACGTCGATCTGGTCTCGCGCGTGATCGTACAACGAGCTGGCACGAACATTCCCGGTGCTCGAGAAATCATCAAGAAGGTCGCCCGCTATTTTGGCCTGACAGTCGCCGAACTGACTGGGCCGTCTCGGAGACAAACCACCGTCCTCGCCCGGGACACCGCAATCTTCCTGACACGACATTTACGTAAAGACAGCTTTGAACGAATTGGTGCCTATTTTGGCGGCCGCGATCACTCGACCGTAATGCACGCTTTCCAAAAAATCAGCAACAAACGCCACGATTCGTTGGTCAACGCCGCAATCGTCGAACTTGTCCAACGACTGGGAATGCAACATTGCAACATATGATCCATGCCAGCGTCACGGACAATTTCGAAATTCAGAGTTTCTCCCGAGAACGTCAGTTTCTGAGGCGAACAACCTGTCAGTTCCATGTCGGCTACTGCTGGGTATTGACACTACATTCGACTGCACTGACGCTCCATTGAAAATCATCCAACACCAGGCCTCACTAGCAGACACGAAAGTGACAGCCAAGCAACACATTATCAGTACTTCCATGCGACTATAACACGATTCTGCGTCGGTACTTTGAGTGTCCTCGAAGCAGATGATGACAATTTCCCTGACACTTTACTACTACTACTATTTTAAGAATGAACTAACAGAAAAAAGAGATCCGAGCAGTCTAAGAAGCCCGAGATTATGAATTGCAAACTTTGTATTTGCTTTTGAGCATTGCTTAGTGAAAAAGAGGGACGTTAATCATGAAGATCACTTGCAACCGAGAACAGCTGTTGACGGCATTCCAAACGGCCGCGACGGTGGCACCAGCAAGAAGCCCCAAACCCATTCTTCGTAACGTGAAATTGGAAGTAATCAACGACTGCTCCACATTGATGGCGACCGACATGGAGGTTGGTATTCGCTTTGAAGTCGAAGGAATAGAAATCCAAACACCAGGTAGCGTGTTGTTGCCGGTCAGTCAATTTGGTTCGATTCTTCGAGAAAGTAACGATCAATCACTGAGTATTGTGGCGGACACTCAGGGAACAACCGTTTCGGGTGATCGCAGTGAATTCAAGCTGTCCGCGGAGTCGCCGGACGAATTCCCAAATGTGTCGGCTTTTGATGCCGAAACGTATCACGAGGTGCCGGCTCGGCTGTTCAAAGAACTTGTGCGACGAACGCTGTTCGCGACGGACGCCGAAAGCAGTCGGTATGCACTAGGCGGCGTATTATTGGAACTGACGGCTGACAAGATCATCGCCGTCGCGACCGACGGTCGTCGGCTGGCCAAGATGGAGGGACCAGCTCAGAGCGTTGGTGATCATGGTTCAAGCGATACAATGACCATCGTGCCTAGTCGAGCGATGCAACTGATGGACCGTGCACTCTCCGATGGGGACGCGGAGATCATGGTTGCTGCACGCGCCAACGATATCTTAGTTAAGAGCCAGCGAGCTACTATTTATTCCCGATTAGTCGATGGCCGATTTCCAAAATGGCGAGAGGTTTTTCCGGATCGGCAAGTTTCGACGAAGTTCGACGTTACAGTAGGCCCGCTGTATTCCGCCGTTCGACAGGCGGCGATTGTCAGCAGCGAAGAAAGTCGCGGACTCGATTTTACCTTTGGTGAAGGTAACTTGGTAATGGCCGGATTGACGGCCGAGGTCGGACAGTCCCGGGTCGAATTGCCGATCCCTTACACTGGCGAACTTATCACCGTCACGTTGGATCACCGCTTTGTGGCCGATTTTCTGAAAGTCTTGGATAGTGAAAAGACTGTGACCGTCGACATTCAAGGAAGTGATGCAGCCGCTCTGTTTTTGACCGATGATGGTTATGGCTATGTCGTGATGCCGCTGGCGCGAGATAACTAGCTGGTCGGGCAGTCTTTAATCCTCGCTTGAGCGGCACGGAAGGAATCGGAGAGTAGCAAACGATGGATCCGACGGAATCGTCAGAATTGCAGGCATTGTTGAACGACGCAAAAAACCGCCAGCGATTTTCGCGTCGGGCCAAACCAATCGGCGAGGTCCTCAGCCGGCTGATGTCACGACGAGGCTATGCTCAGATCCAACAGATGACGGAATTGCAGGCAGCGGTTGGTCAAGCTGTCGGGAGATCCCTGGAAAAACACTGCCGGCCAGGGAAACTCAGTCGAGGTGTCTTGGAAATATATGTGCGAAATTCGTCCGTATTGCAGGAATTGACCTTTCAGAAGAAACAGGTTCTGGGCAAGTTAGCGCAGATTGAAGAGAAGATTCGAGATCTCAAGTTTCGCGTTGGGCAGATCGATTGATCAGCCAACGATTGCCCCAATCACGAGACGAAGGTCCGCGGAAGGAAATATGAGCGAAGAACTAGAAGCGTCCCAACCCATCAACGAGACACCCGAGGCAAAAGCCGAATATACTCCGGCAGATCTGCAACATTTGTCGGATCTCGAACATGTTCGAAAACGTCCGGCCATGTACATCGGAGATACAACCTCACGTGGTCTGCATCACCTGGTCTACGAAGTGGTCGACAATTCGATCGACGAAGCAATGGCGAAGTTCGCGAGCCACCTTTCCGTGAACGTCAATGCAGATGGTTCCGTGACGGTTGAAGATGACGGTCGCGGAATCCCGGTCGATCGGCACGATCAGTTGTCCGAGGAAGTTGGACGCGATGTGTCGACGCTCGAAGGCGTCATGACGGTACTCAATTTCGGCGGTAAGTTCGAAAAAGGTGCCTATCAGACATCCGGCGGGTTGCATGGTGTTGGCGTGACGGTCGTCAATTTTCTGTCCCAATGGTGTGCCGTCGAGGTATCGCGGGATGGGCACGTGTACCAGCAGGAATATGAGCGTGGCCAGCCACAAGGTGATGTCCGCCGCGTCGGTGCCACAAAAAAGGTGGGAACGAAGACCACATTCAAACCGGATGGAACGATTTTTCAAACGACAAAATTCAACTACGACACACTCCACAAGCGATTACAGGAGTTGGCGTTTCTAAACAGCGGTGTGCGAATCAAGTTCTTCGATGAACGCGTCGAGGAAGGGGATGAATTCTGGTACGAGCGTGGGATTATCGAGTTTGTCGAGTTTCTTAATCGGGCCAGTGAAGTGCTTCACAAAAACGTGATTTCGATAAGCGGTGAAGCCGATGGCATCGGCTATGAGATCGCACTGCAGTATTCTGGCGAATTCACTGAGAACGTGCATTCCTACGTCAACAATATTCACACGATCGAGGGCGGTACCCACGTTTCTGGTTTCCGTTCCGCTCTGACCAGAACGTTGAATAACTACGGCAAGAAGGAGAATCTGTTTAAGGATCTTACGCCCAGTGGCGACGATTTTCGTGAAGGTCTGACGGCGGTGATTTCCACCCGCGTGCCTCATCCACAATTCGAAGGCCAGACGAAGACCAAGTTGGGCAATAGTGATGTTGAAGGAGTAATCAATACGGCCGTTGGCGAGTCGCTGGCCAAGTATCTGGAAGAGAATCCCAAAGTTGCCAAGGTGATCGTTCGCAAAGGTATCCTGGCAACGGAGGCTCGCGAGGCGGCCCGCAAAGCGCGAGATATTCTCCGAAAGCGTAAAGGTGCCCTCAGTGGTGGCGGCCTGCCTGGCAAGCTGCGAGACTGCATTAGCCGTCAGATGGAGCTCTGTGAACTCTATCTGGTCGAAGGCGATTCGGCCGGCGGCAGTGCCGAGGGCGGTCGGCTCCGAGATTATCAAGCGATCCTCCCGCTGCGTGGAAAAATCATCAACGCTTACAAGGCCCGTGAAGACAAAGTGCTGGCCAATGAAGAAGTGCAAAGCATGATTCAGGCCATCGGCAGCGGTATCGGCGAGGAGCAGGACTGCAGCAAACGTCGGTACGGCAAAGTTATCATCATGACTGACGCGGACGTTGATGGTTCACACATCCGCACACTGTTACTGTGTTTTTTCTACCGTCAGATGTACGATTTGGTCTCCAGCGGCCATGTCTACGTCGCCCAACCCCCTCTGTTCCGGGTCAAGTCGAAGAAGACGACTTACTACGTCCAGTCCGACGAGGAAATGAAAACTCAGCTTCTCGAGCGTGGGCAAGAAGGTGCAATATTTGTCGATGGTGATCGGCAACTCGAAGGTGAACCAATGCTCAAACTCTGTGGAGCGTTGGCGTCGATGGAAGAAGCTCTGTTGGCCTTAGAAAGGCGCGGCATCAGCCTACGTCAGCACGCTCAGTTGATTGACAAGGAAACAAAAAGGTTGCCGATGTACCATGTGTTCCTGGGCCACCAGGACTTCTGGTTTGCGTCGCGCGGCAAGTTGGATGAATTCCTTCAGCAGCAGGAAGCAGCTGCCGGCAAAGAACTTTCGGTGCGCGACGAGGAACCAGAGTCAGACGATGGCGATTCGAGCGTGCAAAACAACGGCGAAGAGAATGGGCAATCGGGTCCTAAGCTCCACATTACGGAATTACACGAAGTCCGCACGCTCAACGCGGGTCTTGCCATTCTGGGCGAACTCGAGTTCACAATCGATTCCCTGATTCCTCAAGACCGAACGGGAATTCAGGACGCTCGCTACGTCCTCCGACGTGGCGAACAAGAACATCCGCTCGAGGACCTGCGTGGCCTTCTCCCGGCAGTTCGGGCCGCGGGCGAAAAGGGCTTGCATGTAACTCGCTTCAAAGGTCTTGGAGAAATGAACGCGGAAGAGCTGCGTGAAACAACCCTCGACCCGACCAACCGCACGCTCATCAAAGTCAGCATGCGTGACGCCAGTGCCGCCGACGAGATGTTCCGAGTATTAATGGGCGACAAAGTAGAACCCCGCCGCGAGTTTATCGAGAAACACGCTTTGGAAGTTCGCAATTTGGACGTTTAAACCCGTCGGGTTGGTTTTTGACATAAAGGTTGTCATTTCAGACACAAAGGTTGTCACGATTTGACATAAAGTTTGTCACGAATTTCGGCAGTGATTCAATTGAAGAACGGTCGTTCGGTGCCGCTCACTCCGCAGCAATACGAACGTGCAGTCGTGCGGTGGCTGTCAGGCCGGTTTTATCCTTTCGCTGCACCCGGACAAGATAGTGGCCCAGCTGTTTGAACGTGGGGTGAGTGACCGCGTATCCGTCTTTCGCCTGGGGATCTGCGTTGCCATCCGATTTCACACTGACCGGCGGACTACCGTCTCCAAAGTCCCACACTTCGTTTCCGTCTGGCTTGAGGTAGGAACGGACTTTGAACGTCATGGGCTGGCCGACTCGGTTGTCCAACGTTGGCCAATAGGTCGCGTGAATTCCCGGCACGTACTGATCCGGCCGTCGCGGGTCCAGAACCTGAAGCTCGGCAAAGTCGTAGTCCACGTTGCCGACTTTATCCGTTACTTTGAGAACCTCACTGTAGAAGCCCGGCTGTGGATACGACCGAGTGACGTTCGGTCCCGATGCGGTTGTGCCGTCGGAAAACGTCCATTCGTAACGCTGAATGCCTGTCGGTGGCACTCCAAGACTGTGATGCGTCCAGTGTGGCCGATTCACCGGCCATGATAAGCAGTTCTTCGGCGGCCGACTTTGTTCTGTGCGGGCTTGTTGCCGTTACCGCGTCCAAGAAACGCGACCAGGTCTCGCAGTTCGCGGATGGTAAGTGTGTCGATCAGACCCTTGGGCATGAACGATACATTTGAATCCGTGATCGATTCGACTTCTCCCCGGTCGAACGTCCGGGTCTGGCCGTGTGCGTCCCGGATCTGCTCTCTGGTGTACGATCGCAAACGGATTCCCGTGAAGGTGCGGCCGTCCTTTAGCACGAGTGTGCGGGGCTGGTATTCTGGAGCCATTTCGCGACTGGGGTCGAGAATGGACATCAGCAGCCAATCACGCGTGGCGCGGTTACCGAGAGAACTCAAGTCGGGACCTACCACGTTGCCACGCCCGCTGTGCCGGTGACAGTGGGAACAGGTTCCCAGGCGAGCATGATGAAAAATCCGACGGCCACTCTCCACGTCTGCCGGTCCTTCGACCGTGTCGAGATGCTGCCGCCACGCTTTGCTGTCGGTTGGCGCAGGACGCCCGGCTTTCAGAGATTCCGGATCCAGAATAGCCGTAATCAAATCGGCCGATTCCGGGTGCCGCTCGGCAAGTCGGCGTAGCACGTCTGTCTGTTCGGCCGATTGCGAACCGAAACGCAGGCATCGCAAAGCCTCCTCGCGCACCGCTCGGTGCCTATCATCGGCAAGTTCCAGCAGCATCTGACCGTATTCGCTCGAAACGGCGGCCAATCCCGCAACGGCTTCCGCCCGCAATGTTGCCGGCCGATCCACATCAACGGCGATCTCTGACAGCAGCGTCCGAGCAACGCCCGGGTTCCCGGCGGCAGCCCGGATAACTTCCAATGAAAGTTCCGTGTCATCGACTGCAAGCAAGTCTCGCAGCAAATCCAACGACAGGCCGTTGGGAAACTTGCGCGCCGGGAGCCTGCCAACATCGCCCGCCGCACGAGACTGGACCGGCAGCAAACGCAACGAAAACGCTCGCACCCGCGGCGCACTGTTGTCATCTCGAACGCGGGCCAGCAGAATGTCGACGTCGCGCAGGCCGGCCTCCGGCTTTCCCTTGAGTGTATTCCACGCGGCCATCGCCGCTTCAAACAACGAGTAGTCGATGTCACGGCGGTTGAGCACAGCTTCGACTTCTGGAAGAAACTGCTTCAGGCCGGCGTTCGCGATCCACCGCAGTGCCTGATACTGAACGTCTGCACTCTCGTCGGTAAGAAAAGTCTTAAGCCACTTGTCCGGAGAGGCGTTTGCCAGATTGAGTGCCATTACAGCCTCAGCGCGATCTTCCTTCGGCCATTGGCGTACATCATCCGGCGTCCAGTCGGCCGCATCGCGCCCCAGGGCCACCAATGCGGCTCGTGCCAAAAACGGATCCTCGCTGCCCGCAAGCTCTCTGAGCGTTTTGGTATCCCGCGAAGTCCGCCCGCTGCGCAGGTCGGCCGCCAGTTGTGCAGCGTGGGTCGGTGGTTCTAGGTCCAGCGGTCCGACCCAGGCGGCTTGGTCCAGATCGATTTGCAGCTTCCACAGGCGTCCGAGACCGTGGGCGTTGTAGCGACCATCGACCCAATCCGCCAGATACCAGACTCGCTTGTTTCCACTGAAGTTGTGGTCTCGTGCGATGCACGTCGGTCGGAAATACCGTCCCCCTTTCACGATCGTGATGAGATCGGCTCCGTAGCTCGCACCGCGCTGGCGAAGCGATAGAAAGTCGATTCGATGGTCGCCCCATGAAGGCACCAACAGGCCGCGCCCCAGGGGAAGGACGCCACAGGGGGCCTCTCCTGTGGGATGGACCATCGGCAGAGTGCCGGGCAATTCGCCGTTCCAGCAGACGAAGGGATGATGAGCTTCGGGACCATACTGCCGGCGATATCCATATTCACCGCCATCGACGATATGCAGCAGGCGACAGGGAGGACGTTCGCCGGGATCATTCTCGGCTGCGAACATCTCTCCGTCGTCGCGGACGCAGATGCCGAACGGATTCCAGAGCCCCCGAGCAATCCAATGGAGTTCCTTGCCGTCAGCAGTGCAACGGAAGACCCCGCCTTGCGCTGCGCCGCGTATCGTGGCACGGTCAGTTCCCGCGAGTGTCCACGGTTTGGCGAAGTTCTCACCGAGTCCGAACACCAGGCTGCCACCAGGGTCCCAGGCCAGTCCGGACAACCCGTTGTGTGGATAGTCGGCTTCTGACGTCAGGACGACGAGATTCTCCTCAACGTCTGCCGCGCCGTCACCATCTGTATCTTTGATGCGGAGAATCCGATCACGCTCGGCCAGATAGATCCAGCCGTCAGGCCCGAGTTCCAGATCCATCGTGGCGGTAGTTGCATTGTAGAAGACACGTCGAGCCGGCGATTCCTGCTGCCTCGTGTCGAACACCAGAATCTCATCGTGAGTCGGACCGTTGTAGTCGTCCGGACGCATGTGAGTGTGCGTGGCCACGACCCAGACACGGCCCTCATCGTCGACATCGATGCCGGTCGGTGTCGCCAGATCTGGATGTTCGGCGACCAGCGTCAACCGGACTCCCAGCTGTACTGTCTCCACCTGAGGATCAGGCTCAGCGGCCGCCAGCGAAAGAGTCAGAGTCCAGACGAGAGTCAGTAACAGGATGGATTGTCGGAGCATGGTGGTTTCTTTGGATGCAATATGTAAAGCCGGCAACTTGATTGCTCGTGCTGACGATTGTCCCTTGATGGATCATTCCACCTCTCAAGTCGGCACTTGGTCCGAAGACGAATACCAGCAGTATATACTGAACGTCGCCTCCACTTGGTCGCAACAAGAGCTTCCGTGATTCACAGCAAGCAATTCGGATCCACTCAGGGAGCACGAAAAATGCAATCCAAGATAATCACTCGCCTTTGCCTCGTCGCGACGATCGGACTGTCCCTCTTCTACGGCGAACAGACCGGCGCTCAAGACCCCATCTTCGAAAACGTGACGGAAGCCGCCGGCCTCGCGGGCGGTGAGTTCGTTGCTTGGGCTGATTACAACAACGACGGCCACGTGGATTTGTCGACAAGCGGCAAGTTGTTCCGCAACGGCGGCAACGGCAAGTTCACTCCCGTAGAAAGCTTCGCCAGCAGCCACGGTGCTTGGGCCGACTTCGACAACGATGGCAAGCTCGATTTTTACGGAGCCGGTGGCGAGGGAGGGCTGCTTCGCAACTTGGGAGACGACAGGTTCGAAACCGTTCCGATCCCGGCAAACGCCCACAAGATGAGCCGTGCGGCGGCTTGGGGCGACGCGAACAACGACGGTGCCGTCGATTTGCTCGTGACGAACTACGAAGTCTGGAACGTGCGTGGTTTCCCCGATCTCTTGTACATGAATCAGGGAGACGGGACGTTTGCCCTGCCGGTTACCTCGGGGATCTTGATGCGGAACCGCGGCAACGACAATGCATGGCTCAAGGTGAAAGCGATTGGTGATGGCAAGTCGAACGACGCAGCGATCGGCGCGAGGATCACGGTCAACGCGGGCGACAAGAGTTATGTGCGCGAGGTGCAAGCCGGCAACAGCGGAAACCAGAATCCGTTCGTCGCGCACTTCGGACTCGGCCAACACACCGATCCGGTTGACGTCACCGTGCGGTTTCCTTCAGGCAAGATCGTTAAACAGAAGCTCGACCTTCGCACCATGACGGGGATTCGCGAAAGCTCGGCAGAGGATTAGCAGACGAATCACTCCTCTTTCGGAATCTGTTCCTGATCTCATGGTTCTGCTCCCTCGGGAACGGCCCGCAACGTGTAAAGATCGGCAACTCCGGACATGAAGAACTCAATCCGGATTGCGCGTCCCTTCAACCTTCGGATGTCCCCCTTCTTCCATTTCACTTTATGCCTCACGCTGTCGCCAACCAACGGAAGGCTTGGTTCAGCATCGAAGTCGTCGAGCGGCTGACGATCGTAGCCTGTAATTCGTGCGGTCATCTCAGCACCCGGGCTGACACTTGCGTTGATGCACAGATCGCCACCAGGCCAGAGGATGAGTCGGCTCACGACAAAGCCGCCGGAGGGAGGACTACGTAAGGACACAAGACCGTCCTTGCGAATGCGAGCCAATCCGATACCCGGTGTCACTTGGCGCTGCTTGTGCGCACCATTGGCTCCGTAATAGTAGATCCACCATTCGTCACCGACCTCGAGCCAGCCAGAGGCTAGCACTATGCCGTCGTCCCACGAACCGTGGGGACCCAGGTCGATCAGACGGGGCCGGTCGGGGAATCGTTTGAAAGTCTCGCCATCACGACTGAAGGCAAGCTCGGTGTAGATGTCCTCCTGATGCTGGTATGGCCAGAGGAATCCCCAATAGATTCCAGCGTAATACCGCGTTGGCATGCCATAGAAGTAATTGTGATTCGTGCGGGCGTCGATGGTGTCGGGCAGCAGGATGTTGCGCGGCACAACCGGCCATGCTTCCCACAAGGCGTCATGTTCCAAACGTGCGATTTTGCGTCGCTCGCCCTTCGCGCGGTAGATGTTTGTGGCGCGTGTGAAGCTCACGAATTTCCTGCGCTTCGCATCCCAGACGATGCTTGTGTGCGTGTCGGGGGTAAAGTCGGCGGCAATGCGCATGTCGCTCGGGAGATCCCAGTCGATTCCGTCTTGCGAGCCAATTAAGTGTAGGCCGCGCTGACCGCGTACATTGGTCGAGTACAGCATCACGTACTTGTAGCCACGCCGGTGTTGCGGGGG
Organism: Planctomycetaceae bacterium; assembly: GCA_002685655.1. The sequence goes on along the minus strand of NYXM01000112.1, from coordinate 20,496 downwards.
TAGGTCGAGCAGGAATTGTGCCTCCGCTCTGCCATTCTTCGGTCCGAGCAACACAATGTTATTGTGCCGAGTACCTTTGAAGTCATACTTGCCAAGCCACGGCAGCTTCCAATCGATACCGTCTGCCGATTCCGCGTATGCCACACCGTAGGTGTACTTCCGAGGCTCGAGACTCTGGTCCCAATAATCCTGGTACCACATTCGAAACAGGCCGGCCTGTTCATCTCGCACAACATTGACGTAGCCACCCGTTCCCGCGATGAGCGGATTTCGTTTGCTCTTGTACGGTGGATGAAACACACGGGTCACAGTCTCCTTCAAGTATTCCACACCCCAACGATTGTCCACCACGTAATCGTCGACGAAGAATTGAGGCTCATGCGCAATCTCGAGTGCCTGCGGCTCTTCACTGGCCTCCACTGAAACGCACCACAGGATAGCGACAAGCATCGCCACTGTTGGGGTAAGTACGCCTCGTGGCACGAATCGGTAGCCGATCAGGTTCGTCCTAAACGTGCAGGCCATTTCATTTTCTCCTCAGAGTCCGTCTGCGGTGCGGAGCGGTGGGACCGGGTACTCTTGGTTGAAGTCACTACGATACTCGACGGGAGAATGAACTGCACAGCGGAAGGGATAATGAGGCAGCTTGCCGGTTCTGTGAGATCGTACACGGATCGAAAGGCCGCCGTCCGGTATCGTTCAATCCACGGATGTGGCCTATTTGCCGATTGATACGCGAGTCATCAAGCCAAGAATGTTAATTGCAATCATCGTTGTCGCCGTCCTCTGCCTCGCCTTCGCCAACGGCGCGAATGACAATTTCAAGGGCGTCGCCACGCTGTTCGGAAGTGGGACGACCGACTTTCGGCGTGCGCTGACGTGGGCAACGATCACAACGCTGCTGGGATCGCTGACGGCGGTCTTCCTGGCCAGGACTTTGCTGAAGAGCTTTACTGGTAAGGGGCTTGTGGACACCGAGCTTGCGGCGACGATCGACTACGGCGCCGCAGTCGCACTCGGAGCTGGACTGACCGTGTTGCTTGCCACGCGCCTCGGTATGCCGATCTCAACGACGCACAGTTTGGTAGGAACCTTGATCGGCGCCGGTTGGGCGGCCGGCTCGGCGATCAACATCACAAAGCTAGGAAGCGGCTTCTTGGCCCCGTTACTGTTCAGCCCGTTCTTGGCTCTGGGCGTGACGGTTTTGTTGTATCCCCTGTTGACCCATGCTCGTCGTCGTTTCGGCGTAATAGCGGAGACTTGCCTCTGCGTCGGCGGTGCTACCGTCGAGGTCGTTCCGGAGGCCTGCAGCGCCGTCACCCTGCGGCGCGTCGAACAGCTTTCGATCCAAGTGGGAGACGTTGTCACCTGCCGTAATCGATACCAAGGGAAGATGTTCGGAATCGACGCCGGCCCTACGTTGGACCGTCTGCACTATGTGTCGGCCGGTATGGTCAGCTTTGCCCGTGGGCTGAACGACACGCCAAAGATCGCCGCGTTGCTGGTGCTCGCTCCAGCGATCGGGCAATTTGGCAGTGTGGCGCTAGTCGGAGCGGCGATCGCAGTCGGCGGCATCATCAGCTCACGACGCGTGGCCGAGACGATGAGTCAGAAGATCACTGCAATGAATCACGGGCAAGGGTTCACTGCCAACTTCATCACGAGTTTGATCGTGATTGGCGCCAGCCGGCTAGGCTTGCCAGTATCGACGACTCACGTCGGTTGCGGATCGCTGTTCGGAATTGGCTCCGTAACCCGTCAGGCGAACTGGAGCATGATCGGCAGGATTCTCGGAGCCTGGTTAGTCACTTTGCCGCTGGGTGCTGCGCTCGGCGCTCTCTTCTACTGGCTGATCAGTGGACTTGGATAGTCATCATCGAGGCTTCTCAACTCCAACGGAGGTCTACCCTCTTCTGATGGCGGACGTGTTTTGTGTCCAGCGTTTGTACTTCCAAGGTCGCCCCGTTGTCCTTTAACAGCATTCTTATCCAGCCCACGGCTTCTTGGGGACCGAATGTGTACCCAACCGGAGGCATGGAAACGAAGAACACGTTTCGCGACTTGAAGATCTGAAATTGGTGCATGTGGCCAAACACGACCGCCTTGACGTGTGGTCTTGCGTGGAGCAAAGCGAGAAATCGATCCGTGTCTTCCAGGCCGCCCGTGAATCCCCGGAAGGGGTCCGCGCTGGGAACGATGAAATTCTCTTGTCCAGTGCGTTGTCGATATTCATCGCTCGGATTGACATTGTGATGAAGTACCACAACGGCTGGTTTGTCCGATTCAGAATCAAGCACGGCCTCGAACCACGCTAGTTGTTCCTTGCCAAGTCTTCCCGGTCCCTTCACCGGTCGATCAGGGGTTTGCATCGTAAGCGAGTCCAACAACACAAGATTCGCGTGCTGAGATTTCAACACTGAGACATGGCGGTTCTCCAGCAGAAGACGGTCGTCACTTTGAGTTTGCTCTCTAAACACGTTGGAGAAGTTGTCGCGATGATCATGGTTGCCCATTGCCACGTGAATCGGAATCGTGTCAAGCAACTTCAGCTTGCGAGCCAGCAGTTCATATTCTTCCTTCCCACCCACATGCACGCAGTCGCCGCTCAAGACGAGCCCCGCAGGCCTTTCCGCAGACGCCAGCACTTGACGAGCAGCCCGCTCGAAGTTCGTCGCCACGAGAGTTGCACGCTTTTCCATGGCCGTTCTGTTGTTGTCGTAATGCTGATCAATCGACCGTTGGGACAACAGATGCGTGTCGGAAATCAGCGCCCAAGAATTTGGGTTCACTTGAGAATCAGAGCCAAGCAGGTCGGAGTGTCCCAACCCTGCAATCGCCGATGCCGATGCAGCGAGAAATCGACGGCGTGACACGGGCAAGAGATGTGCTGGCATGGCGTGACTCCTTGCGGTCGAAAACAACCTGTTGGTGATGGCAGTATACCTAGTCCGGCTGATATGCCCGGCACTTTGGGCAAGATAGCCGCAACTGCTTTTCCAGCAATAACTTCTGCAACTACTTGAACGACGCATGAATAATCCGGGCTAGAGCATCCTTTACATCCGTGTGGCGTTGACTTGGCGGGAAACTTCAGCTCGGACCGTTGGAAAATCTGGAGATCTTGAAGATTCTTGTCCCCGTTTCGAGCTCCGCCGACAGTAATTGGTGTTTGATTCAATTGGAGGTCATGGATTGGCGGATCGAAAGGCGAGATTGGCGTTCGAGATTCTGGCCCGTGAGAACTCGCGGATGCTGATGGCCTATCTGCGCAGCATTGTCAGGGATGATGCTGCGGTGGATGACCTGTTTCAGGAAGTGATGGTTGTCGCGTGGAGGCGGCTGGACGAGTGCGATTTGTCTCAACCATTTGGACCGTGGCTTCGTGGTATCGCGTCACGATTGGTCATGGCTTATTACCGCAAGCTCAAGGTGTCGCCGCGTTTTTTGGATGACGTCGTGCTATCGCACTTAGACCGTCAATTTGAGACTATCGCCACACAGGTCGGCGATACGTGGGACGAAAAGGTGTCGGCCCTGCACGATTGCCTTGGTGCGTTGTCTGATTCGCATCGCGACGCAATCAACGGCCGTTACTTCGATGGCTTGAAGACCACGTCGTTGGCAGAACGTCTCGGGATTTCAGTGGAGGCGTGCAAGAAGCGACTCACGCGCGCCCGAGCATTGCTCGCCGATTGTCTCACCCGGAAGGGTATCATGATCAAGACGGAGTTAACCTCGTGAACGATCAGCATCCCTTGTCCGACTGGCTGGATGGCGATGAAGTGTTGTCGCGCGGTGATGAGGATCTGTCGCCGGCGGTTGATCGTCGACATCTAGCTGATGAGTTGGTCATTCACGGCTTGTTGTCTGACGCGGCCCAACGGAACGACATTGAAGATGAACAGCGGATAACGCGGTTGCTGGGGGCACTGGACGAAGCAGGGGCGAGTTCGCGGAAGTCGCGGTTGGCGATTGTCTCCAGCCTTGCCGCCCTGGCAGCTTGCGTGTTGATCGCCGTCGCGCTGCTCCGGCCGACAACCGTGAGTGCAGCTGTGGCTCTGGAGCGAATGATCGAATCGGTTTCCCAGTCGGTCGATCGAGCTTATCGACTCAACGTACGTGAAGAGTATGCAAACCGTCGGCGACCAGCAAACCTCCCTGAGGAACGATGGCGCGTGGAAGCCAGCGAAGATCTGGACGGGGCGCACCTTTACGTCGGTGGCGTCAATCGTTATGTCTTTGTGCGCAAACTGCTGGATGGCCGCACGCGAGTCACAGGCTGCGATGGTAATGAAAGCTGGGCGTTCCGCGAGGATGGTCCCGTGCACGTCAGTCAGGATATGACGCGTTTCCGTGGCGGCCTGCCCGGCCAACGGCAAAGTCTTGGCTTCACGGACCTTTACTCGCAACTTACAGCGTTTCGCCATGGTTACGAGATTGAGCTTACAAGCGAGCGCGGTGAGCAATTCGGCACGCTGGTCGGCCAACGCAAATCCAGTGACGTTCGCGGCCCGAAACGTGTCGAGATCCTCTTCGACCTAGCCAGTGGAACGATTCATCGCATGGTCCTCAACGGATTGCCCCGCGGTCACGGAGGGCCCAAGAGCGTGGAATTCGTCTTAGTCTCAGAAGAGAAGGTTGACGTCGATTTCTATTCGCACAAGTCGCACCATGACGGCAAACGACGCATCAAGCGAGAGGTATCAAGATGAAGACACGTAAGCTGTGGCTTGGGTCGTTTGCAGCCGCGCTGTTCGTGCTTGCGGCACCTGCTTTTGCACAGCAACAGAGAGTGGATCGCGTTAGATCGGCGATCGATAGGGATGGCGACGGGAGAATTTCCGCGGCTGAGTTAAAGGCAGCAGCAGCTTCGATTCGGAAGTTAGACGCCAACAGCGACGGCGTCATTTCACGAGAAGAGTCAACCGGACGCGGCGATCGGACGTCGGGACGCAGGAGCGGAAGTCGACTTGGCGGCTACACCACGCCTCCACCAGCCAACGATGTCCCAGGCCATCGGTTCAACATCATCGTCGGCCGACTCACCGATACCAGCGCCACGATACGAGTGCTGTTCCACGCCGACGCGCGTGTCTACCTCACGTATGGCTCGAAAACGGGGCAGCATGACTCCGAAACGGAATCACAGGATATCTCGGCGCGTGAGCCCTTCGACTATGTAATCGATTCACTGCAGCGGAACTCTCGCTATTTCTATCGACTCTCATACGAAACGGAAAGCGAGACTCAGCAGAGCGCCGAGTACACCTTTCACACGCAACGCGATCCGGGTAGCGCGTTTGTGTTTACCGTGCAGGCGGATTCACACTTGGACGAAAACACCAGCGGTGACGTCTACCGACGCACGTTGGCAAACGCGCTGCGCGACCAGCCGGACTTTCATTTCGCACTCGGTGACACGTTCATGACGGGCAAGTACGTCAAGCCCGAGCTGGCCCATCCGCAGTATCTCGCTCAGCGGTACTATCTCGGGCAGTTGTGCCATTCCGCCGCGCTGTATTTCGCCTTGGGGAACCACGACGGCGAAGCAGGCAATCGCGGATCGAACGTCTGGGCGACAACGACGCGGAAGCGCTACATCCCCAATCCCCACCCCAATGACTTCTTCACGGGCAACGAAGCGCGAGAGAGTGGGATCGGACTTCCGGAGAACTACTATCAGTTCGAATGGGGCGATTGCCAGTTCATCGTTCTTGATCCGTTTCGGCATACGACAACCAGATCGCGCGGCGGTTCAGGCAGCAACTGGCATTGGACACTCGGAGGGCACCAGTATCAGTGGTTAAAGCGATCCTTGGAGCAGAGCGATGCAAAGCTTCGATTCGTCTTCCTCCATCACCTCGTTGGTGGAAGCGTGCCCAGCCAACGTGGAGGCGCCGAGGCGGCTCGCTTCTGGGAATGGGGGGGCAGGTCCGCAGCGGGTCGTGACGAGTTTGATCGCTACCGCCCAGGTTGGGGCAAACCAGTTCATCAGATGCTCGTCGATCACGGAGTGAGCGTGATCTTCCACGGCCACGACCACATGTTTATCAAGCAGGACCTTGACGGCATCGTCTATCAGCTCGTTCCACAGCCTGGTCATCCGCGATTCGGCAATACTCGCAACGCGGCAGAATACGGTTATTTGAGCGGCGAGCGGCAGAGCAGCAGCGGGCACATTCGAGTTCGTGTTGATGGCGGCTCGGCGCGAGTTGACTATGTAAGAGCCTACCTGCCGCAAAGTGAAAGCGACAACCGAAGGAATGGCGACGTGAGTTTCTCGTACATGCTGACGGCTGACAAGTCGAGGAGGACAAGTCAATGAGATCGCTCTCGATCAGCGTTGCCGCGCTGCTGGCGCTGGCTCCACCAGTGGACAGCTTCGCTCAACAGACTGCAGGGAAGCCTTGTTTCGTGTTCATCCAAGGCGAAGGGCAAGGTTGGGCGAGTACGTCGGTACAACTCGACCCAAGCGAACCAGAATCGAAGAGCCGTTCCTTCCTCACGCCAAATCTCCAGCGGATTGCTCGTGAAGGGGTTCGCTTCTCGAACTTCTATGCACCATCACCACGTTGCACGCCTTCACGAGCGACGTACTTCACTGGGATCAGCCCCGCGCAATTGCGTATGACGTTCACTTCACCGGGTGGCGACACGGGGAGAAGGCTGATCGAGCCTCGCGTGGTGCGGGAGTTGCCAACAGAGATCACGACCGTTGCGGAAATGTTAAAGGACGCCGGCTACGCGACCGCGCATTTTGGCAAGTGGCACGTCGGGCGAATGCACCCACGCCAGCACGGCTTTGACGAGTCGGACGGCGCGACCAGCAACGGTGGGCCGGAGAACTCCAGAAACCCAAATCCAAAACAGGCGTATCGGATCACCGAGCGAGGCGTGGACTTCATTGAGCGGCAAACGAAGGCCGGTAAGCCGTTTTACTTGCAGCTGTCACACTACGGTGGTCGATCGCAAGCCGACGCAAAGCGCGAAACATTTGAGCGGGTCTTAAGACTTGGTCTCGGCAGAAACGACCGAAACGTAGGCGCAGCAGCCGTTGCGCTGGATATGGACATCACGATCGGGATGGTTCTCGACAAGTTGGATGAACTTGATATCGCTGACAACACCTACGTCATTTACACCGCTGACCACGGCACTCCCGGTCGCAACGGACCGCTGCAAGGCGGCAAAGGAGGGCTCTGGGACGGCGGGATTCGCATCCCACTCTTCATCCGCGGTCCCGCGGCAAAGCACGGCGCGCACTGCACTGTGCGGGTCACAGGAGCCGATCTGATGCCGACCATCGCCGAACTGGCCGGCGTTGGCGACAAGTTGCCCTCCGCAGTCGAAGGCGGGAGCCTGAAGGAGTTGCTCGCCGATCCGAAATCGGAAGGCGTGACACGTCGACATGGGGAGATCGTTTTTCACTTTCCGCACTACGACAAGGACTCTCTTGGCCCCGTCTCGTCGATCATTGCGGGCAACTACAAACTTATTCGCGTCTACGAAGACGGAAGGCGGTTGCTCTTCGATCTCTCCGAAGACATTGGCGAGCGGAATGATCTTGCAGGCTCACTGCCAGCCAAGGTTCGGGAACTCGACGCTCAGCTAACCGATTACCTCACTGGAATCGACGCCGACTTGCCGACAGTTCGACCGGGAGCCGGGACACCCACGGTATCGAATCAGCAAGCGCCGCGCTCGCGGCGAGACTCGCTTCTCGAAGCACTTGACCAGGATGATGACGGCAGCCTGTCAGCCAAGGAACTCGAAAAGCTCCCGGCCGTACTTCGTTCGCTCGACAAGGACGGCGATGGCAATTTGTCACGCGACGAAGCTCGCTCCCGTTAGCCAATGCCAACTAAAGGATCTCAAGGAGAAGCCACGATGAAACGAATCGGAACAACAGCGGCCACACTTGTGGTGGCGTTCTTCACTCACGCTGCTGCTCAGAACTCACGCGCTCAAGACGAGCCACGTCCCAATGACGGCGAACCTCGCGCTCAGCAGGAGCGACGTGGTGCCAATCGAAACGGCCGCGAGCAAGGTCAAGCAGAAGGCCAACGTAACCGAGATGACCGCGGGCAACGTGGAGCCGGCGACGAGGAGCGGCGTCGCCGCGGCCAGGGCGGTGGCCAAGGTGGGAGAGGCCGGCGCGGCGGTCAGGGAGGCGGCAGTGCGATATTCCGGTTGCTCGACACGAACCGGGACGGACAACTCTCGGCCAAGGAAATCGACAATGCAGTTGCCGTACTAAAGAAGCTTGACGCCAACGAGGATGGTGCGCTCTCCGCCGAAGAACTGAGCGTCGCCACCGACAGGCGTGGCGGCCAAACACGTCGCGGCGGGCAAGGTGGCAATCGCAGCCGTGAAGGCGAAGGAGATGCGCGACGGCGAGAGGGCGATAATCGGAGCCAAGACGGGAATCGAGGGCGTGGACAGGACCGAGATCGGCCACAACGTCCGGAATCAGAATAGAGAGTGGAGGCCGAAAGCAGGGAGGTGAGAAACAGTGAAACCTTCAACGTTCGTATTCATCGCTACGGTGATGTTGGCTGCGGTTGCCGGCGCGCAGGAGCCGATCGATGCAATCGATACTCTTCAGCCGCCGCGAGAACGCGAGGTTGTGTACGGTACACCAATCGAAATGGGTACGGTGATTGTTGCCGGACGCCGACTGGACTTACCGTATCGGGTTGGAAGGCAGGGCCGGTATGTGCTCGTGAACGTTGAACGTATCGCCGAGTTGCCAGGTGGTCGGACACGGGACGGCAGGGAGAAGCGTAAGCCGGTTGGCTCCGACCCCGATCGCTTCATTGCGAATATCGAGCGTTCGTTGCTCGATGACTACGCGATCGTCGCATTCGACGGGCGGACAAGGATTGTTGCTGACTCTTGTGATGCCGCCGAATTTCTCAAGTCGCTAGTCGACGCGAAGTCACTCGATGATCGTGTTGCAGCAGCGATCGCCTGGGACATTGACGTTTCGGACGATGGCATGCCTCACCGAATATCAACAGTGCAATGGCGAAGAGTTCTAGGACGTTTTCAAGCGACGGATAGCTTGCATGAGTTCATTGATGAATACAGCGAAGAGCTTGACGAGGAGGAAGACGGTCAATCCGTCTACGTCGCTCCGCCCGACACGTCGGCGAAGAGGATGTATACGCTCAGCGTCGCGGGAATGCTACTTGTCGCGTTGTCGGTTGGGACGCTGCTGAATCATCGGCCAGAGTCCGGACGCTGGTCGCAACTCGTTCAGTCAACCGAAGCGGTGAGCCTCGTCAAGCGTGCCCTCGTGTTGATCGTCGCACTGAGCGTGTTCGATTTGGCTTGCACACTGTTTGCGACGACCGCCAGCGACTTCCTGGAAGTCAATCCGTTTGGCGAGAGACTCTTGAGCAAACCGTGGATGCTATCCACATTCAAGCTGACTGCCACCGTGCTTGGTGTCGGGATTCTCTGGTCGAAGAGGTCGTATCTTGGCGCGCAACAGGCAGCCTGGTGGATGTGCTTGGTGCTCACTTTAGTAACGGTGCGATGGGTGGCCGTTCAGTCGTTGTTCTTTGTCTAGATTCGCCGACATTTTCAGGAAATCACAACATGCTGCGTCACGTAGGACTACTCATTTTCCTGCCCACGCTCTTATCGCTAGGCGCTTTCGTTCTCGGCCAAGGGCCGGGCAGGTCTATCCGCAAGCCTCGCATCGACGACACAATCAAAGCAAACGTTTACGCGGACAACTCGTTCAAGTTGTACATCAACGGAGAACTGGTTGCCGTGGATTCGATCTCGTTCGTGCCGCACAACGTGGTGTCGGTCGATGTTCTGCCAGCTTATCCGATGACAATCGCAGCGATGGGCATCGATAACGCAGATCCCAAGACCGGAATGGAGTATGCCAATACGAACATCGGCGATGGCGGCTTCATTGTGAAGCTCGGTGATGGTACGGCGACCAACGCTAAATGGAAAGCCAAGAAGTTCTCCTGGGGACCGATAAACGGCGACACCGAGAATCCGAAGGTCGAGAACATCCCCATTCCGAAAAACTGGTACAGCATCGACTTCGATGACAGCCAGTGGCCCAACGCCAAAGAATTCTCCGAGGCGGAAGTCGGTCCCAAGGAGCCGTTCTACGAGCATGACTTCAAGGGTGCCAAGTTCATTTGGTCGGACGACATTAAGCTGGACAACGTGGTCATCTTCAGGACCGTTGTTAAGTCGCCACCGGATGGCAAACAGCGCCCAGACTTCCGTGGCTTGACCGATGTCGTGCCGCAGCGTCCACAGCGCGGCGGGGGAGGAAATCGACGGCGCGGCAAGAGGGGCACGAATTGATCACAACATCTCCACTGGAGAGCATGAACGATGAATAAACTCACTCTCGCCATCGCAATCGCCTGTGTACTACGATCGCCGACGTTCGCCCACGAAGGGCACTCGCATGTACCGTCGCCTCAGACTCGCGAGAAGATCAAACGATTGAACACCGCAGGTCTGGACATACGATTCGTCGTTCAACGCCAGCCTGCCGCCACAGACCAGCCTGAAATGGCGAAGTTCTTCGAACCGTTCGCTGACAAGGTGAAGGTTCGCTGGGATCGCGACTACTTGCTTGTCGAATCCGACGGCATGCCCAGCCATCCGATGATGACGGGCATAACTGCCTGGCAACAGCAGGTTCCGTTGCCTCAGCCGTACACCGGCGACAACGCCTGGCGAGTTCCGTTACATCCTATGCCGGCGACGAAGCCGTTGTCGGCAAGATCGAACTTCTTTCGCGGCGCGATCGCGCTGGCGGTTAACGGCGTGCCGATCTTCAATCCCATCAAGAACGATGGCCGCACAGATACGCTGAAGGCTGGCGAACTGGATCAATGGGGAGGGCACTGCGGTCGAGCGGACGATTATCACTATCACATCGCGCCTGTGCACTTGGAGAAGATTGTAGGAGAAGGCAACCCCATCGCGGTCGCCCTCGATGGCTATCCGATCTACGGCTACAGCGATCCAGATGGAAAGCCACCGAGGAATCTTGACCGACTCAACGGGCACACGGACTCGAAGGGGAACTACCATTACCACGCGACCAAGGCGTATCCCTATCTGAATGGCGGCTTTTATGGAGAAGTCGTCCAACGCAATGGACAGGTCGATCCACAACCGCGCGCCCAAGGTGTTCGACCTGCAATGCGCCCTCTCCGCGGCGCAACGATCACCGGTTTTGAACACCCAGAGGCGGGGAGCTACGTAATTCGGTACGAAGTGTTTGGGGAGAAACGCTCAGTGGAATACACGCTTGCAGAAAACAGCTCGGTGAAGTTCAAGTTTGTTTCCCCACTGGAAACCAGGACCGAAATCCATACGCCCCGTCAACGTGAGCGAGGCCGTCGCCGACGGGGAAGTTAGCTGGCGCAATTGCGGTTCAGTATTCGATGCGCCAGAATGTGGGGAATGACCAGCTCAGTGCCAATCAGTCGACGCCGTTTGTTTCAAGCCGTTAGCGCGGGCGTCATGGGTCATAGTTTGCCCCAGTTGCTGGCTCTTGAGTCGACAGCGGGTACGACATCGGCACAAGCGCAAGCCAAGCAGGTGCTGGTCGTTTATGAAGAAGGCGGCATCAGCCAGATGGATACCTGGGATCCGAAACCGAATGCCCCAGCCGATCATTGCACACCTTATAAACCGATTGCGACGAATGTTCCCGGCGTGCATTTCTCGTCCCTGATGCCGCTGCTCGCGCGGCAGGCGGACAAGCTGGGGGTGGTTCGCTCGATGACGACCGCCGAGGCTCCAAGTCACCCCAATGCTTGCAAGGAATTCTTCAAAGGCTATCCGTTCGATGCGCCCTTCGACTTTCCAGACATTGGCTCGGTCGCGGTGCACACATTGGGTAGTGAGTGCCGCGAGTTGCCGGGGTACATCTTTTGCCCCGGCATCAACATGCCCAACCACGTTACCAGTACTGGGTTCTTGCCGGCCAGCCGTGCTCCCTGGAAGCTTGGCACGAAGAACCTGGGGGAGAATCTCGCTGATCCAACATGGAAGGTGGCGTCGCTCGCTCCGCAGCCCGGTACGAACGGTCAGCGTCTGGAGATCCGACAACAGCTCCGCGACGGCTTGAACGGGGCCGCGTTGGGTAGACTCGATGCTGCTCAAGCGCTCGAGAGTTACTACGAGAATGCCTTCGATTTGCTGACTAGTCCCCGCGTGCATAAGGCCTTCGACTTCTCCCGCGAACCCGACAAGATCCGCGACCGCTATGGGCGTGATCACCGCGGTTGCTGCTACCTGCTGGGTCGCAAGTTGATCGAGGCGGGTGTGCGGTTCGTAACCGTGACCGTCATTCAGCCACCCGAACACGTCGAACGTCCCGGCTACGGACAGCCGAAAGGTGTGTTCCTCAATTGGGATCATCACGAAGGCATTTATCAAAACGGACCCTGCGGGGGGCCGCAGGCGATGCGGAATCAGGAGCGTTATGGTCTGCCACATCCGATCATGATGCCCAGTCTTGACCGTTCGTTGAGTGCGTTGGTCGAAGACATGGATGCTCGCGGGCTGTTGGACGAAACGCTGGTCTGTTTTGTCACCGAGATGGGACGCACGCCGCGAATCAATAAGTGGGGCGGCCGCGACCACTGGGGGCGAGCCATGTCGATCGCCTTTGCCGGTGCTGGCGTTCCCGGCGGCCAAGTGATCGGGGAAACCAACCGGGACGGAGGCGAAGTCGTCGAGTCTCGCTACACGCCGGCCGACTATGCCGAGACGATCTATCGCAAACTTGGCATCAACACGGCAGCTCGGCTGCGAAGACCAGACGGGCGTCCGATCGACTTCACCGACAGTGGCCGCGCGATCGCCGGCTTGTTCTAAGTTCACCAGAACGCGGATCTTCCGCACTCTGGAGAGTGCAGCTACCACAAACGTATCGGAGGAAGCAGCATGTCCGAGTCGCCTTGCACGGTTGGCCGTTTGAATCGCCGACACTTGCTCGCACTTGGTGGAGCCACGCTGGCAGCGGCCACGACGACGGCACTGCCGCCAGCCAACGCGTCCCCAGAGTCGACAGGCGGCGAGTCGTCGATCGGATTTCATTGCTACACCGACTTGTTGGCCCACATCCGGCAGCGCGGCCACAAACTGCGAGTACTGGGACACTGCCCGGATGGCTCGCCAATGGTGGCCGTCAAGGTGGGCGGGAAGAAGAAGCCTGCCATCTTTATTGGCGCGGGTAGCCATTCGACGGAACACGCTGGCGTCGTGGCAGCTGTCGAGTTGTTGGACGAGTTGGAGACGGAGCATGAGGTCTATGTAATCCCCTGTCGCGATCCAATGGGATTGCAGGGATTCCACCATGTGCTGAGCTTTGGGCTGGGCGACGAAGCGTCGATATCGAGTATCGAAGAGGTTGAGCCGTTGCTGCGTAGCAAAGGCGAAGTACTGTACGACGTCGATGGCCGACTGCTAGTGCTGATCGGCGAATATGGCTATGCCAGTACCAGCTTCTACCGCAAATTCGATAAGGGAACGGCCTTTCTGGAGCCACTCAAGGGCCGCCGCATGTACTTCCCTTCCAGCCGCACGGACTCGCCCGGCGCCGCGCCGCTGGAGCGGGCTTACACACAGATCGTCACGCCCGACGGTGAAGTACTGCATCTGAATCGTTTTCATGACACCAAGTGGGCGCCGATCGAAGTCCGCTGCACGCGAAACTTGATGGCGGAAGTCCAGCCTCGCTTGGTATTCGATCTGCACGAATATGGCGGTGACGATTTCTGGATGTCGGCCAGGAGACAACGAACAGACGAGGATGAGATTTGGGAACGCCGCATGGCAAGCGAAGCCGCTCGGGCCGTGGCAGCCCTTAGAGCCTCGTTCCCAGACGAGAGTTACAGTCCGGGTTCGTTTTTCGAGAGGCTCGAACCGGGCGTGTTTTGGCTGGATGCCTCGCAGCGCGGCGAAGGATTGAATCTGATCGACTTCGCCGCCCGTCACTACGGCCCTGGCTTCACCATCGAAACCGGTATGCGGCAGAACTTCAAAGAGCGTTTGGCAATGCACAAGACGGTTGTGCAGACCGCGGTGAAAGTCTTTTCAGAGCGGTATTGACTCGCTCTTTGTCCGCTCAAGGATTCGCTCTCTTTCGTTTAACGGCAAGCCGAAGGCGACATCGCGAGCCAGCAATCTCCGTCGCTTCGACACCAAGTCCTTCACGCTCCCATTACCGGCCAACTTCAAAACCAACCCGCCCCAAGCCTACTCCTCTTTAAACTGTGAACGGCTACCCATCCAGCCAGAAGGAAAATAACCGCGCGTTGCGGAGATGGAAGCGAAGCCTGATCGTTTGCCCGGCAACGTCCGCCAAGTCGCCTTTCGCCCAAGCGATGCGCCGCCGTGGCTCATCTTTTGACATCGGCTTCGACACGGCTAGGACGCTCCCTTCCCGGTCAAGCACTTCCACAACGCCGGCCCCACCAGCCGCGTCGATATTCACGTGCAGCGCCGAAGCGCGAGTCACAAATGGTTTCGTCGTGAGCGTACCTTGCTTGTCGCCGGCATCAAGGGACATAAACCCATCCCGTCTGAGGACAGCAAGGCAGACAGCACCCCGGTGCGGCGGGGGGCTTGGCGGTGTGCCGCGATATTTGCCTGCCGAATAGTAAAACCACAGCTCGTCGCCACGCACCAACGGCGCGCTGGGCGGAAGCATGACCATCGTGTCCCAGGCATCGCCCACCGGCGACGTGTCGATGAAGGGCTGGCGATCACCGAGCCGTGTCCATGAATCCAAGTCGCGGCTACAGGCCAGTTGAATGTGTTTGAACCCGTCCACGTTGCCGTTCGGGCGAGGGCCCGTGATGTGGAACATCGCCGGCAAGATGATGTACAGGTCCTCGTAGCGAAACAGGCCCACGTTGTAGATGTCGACCTTGTAGTAGCTGGGATTGTTGTAGACGGGATCCTGCAGTTTGGGGTCGGCCAGACGAGCGAGAATCCTCGCCTTGCCTCGCTTTTGGTCCTCGACGTCGGCTTGGTACAGCAGCTTGGGCTTCGTCCAATGTTCGAAGTCGCGACTCGTTGAAATCGCGTGTGCGCGGCCGAATCTTCCACCGTGTTTCAGTGTCGCGACAAAAATGCGCGCGAGAGGGTCATAGCTGAGGTTCGACTCGTCGCTGGATCGGAGCACGGGCACGTTCAGTTTTTCCCAGTGGATCCCGTCGGGACTCACGATTGGCCGTCGGTCGCGGCCTTTACCCAGGAAACCCTTGTAACGTCGTGCAGGATCCGGGTCATGCGGATCGCGAATCACGTTCGTAATTGCCCGCGCAGGCCATTTCAGCTTTGGATCGAAAGCGAGGATGTTGTTTTCCCGCGAACCACCATACTCGAATTGCCGCAGGATCGGCCTCGTCCAGTGGATGCCATCTTTACTTTCAAAGTATGTGGGCCCGGCCATGAAATCCGGTTCACGATCAATCGCGTTGACCCACAATTGGAAAACGTTTCGTTCCTCGTCCCAGGCTGGCACGCTGCGCGTCTGCACTAGGTACTTTTCCCAGGGCCGCTGCGGAGTAATAACGGCTCCTCTTTTCTCTGGTTGATGCAGCGTTCTGGCAAGGTTCTTCACACTGCTGATCGCATAATCATCCAGGAATAGTTGGCGTCTGCCCGATTCGAATTTAACGAGCCGATTGTCCTGGCCCAGCCCGAATTGCGGACCTGTGAACAGTGCCAACAGCAGGAGCAAGAAGAAGTGACACTGGGGCAAGATGTTAGCGGCGAAGCGAATGCGAGGCATGATGGCTGGCCGGAGTCTTTGAATTGAAACGAGTGAAGATTCGCGTCCTTTAGCACAAACTTCCGTAGTATACCCATCCGAAAAGCCGGGCATACTTCGAGAGGACAGCCATTCCAAGTAAGAGCGAAGCGCCGGCGATCGTGTTACAATTCGCCGAAAGCGCAAAGGACTCACCCCAACTGGAAGCGAAGTCGTGTTCGCATCGCCAGGCAACGGCACGCGATCTTACCAGCGGACGGCGCGCGGAGGAGTAGGATCGGATGAAGGTGACCGGAATGTTCTTCGCCATTCTGAATTTGGTTTGGCTTGTCAATGCAGTCGTTGCAGGCGCCGAAGGCAAGGGCTTGTCGAACCACATTCAGGTCACGAAGTATGCGCCGAAGAGAGATTCGTTCCCGGGATGCACGCACATCGCCTTTAGCGGCAAGACCGAGATTGTGACCGCGGGCGGCCGGCTGTTCTATCGCACCGATTCACAGGCACCGTTTCGCGAGTCGGCCATCAAAGGATTGAACGACGCACATTCGGTCGTTTTCAACCCGCACGATCGGCTCTTCTATGCGGCGGACACGGGGAACCATCGGCTTATCACTTTTCGTGACCCAGCGAGTTCCCACGTAAAAACCAGTCTGACCTCGTTGGCGGATACCAAGCTCAAGCGCCCGCACGACATCGTGTTCGATCAATCCACCGGCTGGCTGTACTCGCTCAATCCAGACAGTGGCCAAGTGTTTCGGTTCAAAACCGCGGGCAAGACAGCAGACGCGCTGGATCTGTCCCAGCACCTGGGCTATTCACGCGCGCTGACGATCGTGGGCGGCAGGCTCTACGTCATTGGGTCAAGTGTTGGGGCTGTGGTCGAAGTCGTCGACTACGGCACACAGAAGTACAAAATCCACAACAGCTTCGAGAAAAAGAGAGATGCAGTGGCTGGCAGTTGGAAGTCGACCGGGCTGGTGCTAAACGACGTGGACTTTTTCCAAGGCCACTGGTACGCCACATCTTACTTCTGCCCCACCTATGCGGGAAAGAATGACTACGACGAGAACAAGTTCATTCGCTTCAAGACTTGGCAGGACTTGAAAGAAGGAACCTGGGATGATCTGAGTTCGTTTCTTCCCAGCAAGGTCGTACCGTACTACCTCACGCCACGTAAAAATGCACTGTACATTGCAGTTTTCAACCACGAAGATCCGGGTACTTTTGACAAAGTGTACCTACTGACGACATCCGAATAGACCAAACGGCTGCGCAAACAGAGAATGTTCAGATCGGAGACGACATCCCATGTCTTTTTTCACTCGCCGATTCCCTTCTCTGGTTTTTTGGACATTTATCGTCAGCACGGTCATGCCGTGTGCGTCAGCTCAAGACGAGTCAGAGCCGGTCAAACAATCCACGCGATCCCGACGTGTGCTTTACAACTTCGACGGCGATTCGTGCCTGTCGACAAAGGCCGGCAGCAAGGGACCGGTGCCGGTCAACGTTGACGACGTGAAGCAGTTGATTGAAGAGGTGGCTTATGAAGGGAGCCGCGTCGATACAGTGCTGGTCTGCATCAACGCGCAAGTCATGTACTATCCGACGAAAGTCGGCACGATGCGTGGCACTCATTCCACTCCGGAAGAACGAGCGAAATGGCCCGCATCGGAAAAGCAGCGGTTCGCCAACTTGCAAGCTTTCTTCGATGCGGACGTCGATCCGTACGCGATCATGCTGGCCGAAACAAAGCGGCGCGGCCGCGAAGCACTGCTGACGTATCGCATGAACGACGATCATGGCGTTGACTTCTTGCGGACGCAGTTTCTGGCCGACCATCCGGATTGGCGGCTGGGCACAAAACAGTATCAGGGCAGCGGGGCGATGGACTTCGCACGCGCCGAGGGCCGCGACTACACGTTCCGGCTGATCGAAGAAGCCGTCGGGCGCTATGACTGCGATGGCATTGAGCTCGACTTCAATCGCTTCCCGAGATTCTTCAAAGACGGGTCGACGGACGAACGTGTCGCAAAGATGAATTCGCTGGTCGAGCGGGTGCGCAAAATGCTTGACGAGGTCGGTCGCAAGCGCGGTCGGCGGTTGGTGCTCTCCGTGCGCCCGCCGTCGAATTTCGGTAGCACTCCACCCACGCCCGAATCCGCAAGAAAAATCGGCTGTGACGTGCCCGCGTGGGTCAAACACGGTTGGGTCGATTTCGTCGCGGTTTCCGAATTCCTATACGAACGCGGCGATCTGCCAATTGACAAGTGGAAGCAGGCCATCACAACCGTGCCGGTCTACGGCGGCATCGAATGCACGAAAGGCGGCGGGGCGAAAAATCTGACCGCCGACGAGTATCGCCACGCGGCAACTCAGCTCATCAAAGCTGGAGCCGATGGCGTTTACCTGTTCAACTTCTTCACATCGCGTGAAGGCGGCAAGTCGGCCTATGAACCGCCGTTCGAAGTGCTGCGCGACCTGGGCGTCAAGAAAGAGAGCGACGAGACGGCTCCCTCGCGAGCGAACGGCTGGCAGCCGCACGAAGTCCGGCAATTGACTGGTAAGGCAAATAGCGTTCGGTTGCCCGCGAGATTTCAGATCGTTACCGAGAGTTGGAATCGAGTGGTCGCCGTTCCCTACATGGTCAACATGCCGGAGAAGGACCGGCTGCTGATGTTGGTTGGTTGTGACTATCCGCATCGCGCCTTCGTGCTGACCAGCGACGACCGCGGAGCGACGTGGACGGATCCTCGTCCTGTGCGCGCGGGCGACGATGGCAAACCGTCGATCAGTATGGGAACAGGCCTGGCTTATCACGGCAAAGGGAAGTTGATGTTCTACGAGACAAGCAGCGTCGGAGCTGGACACCCCGCGCGGTGGTTCAGCTTGGACGATGGCCAAACCTGGGGTGAGCCCGTGGCGATTGCACCGACGTCAGACGAAACGCCCTGGTCGATCTGGGATCCGCCACTAGTTGATCGTGATCCCAGGACTGGCAGGATCACGCAACTTGCGGAGACGGGCTACGCGCAATCAGGGACCAGCTCGCAGGCCTACATTCGTTTCAGCGTCGATGATGGGAAAACGTGGAGCAAATCAATCAAGGTTCCGCAATGGCAGGGCATTAATGAGGCTCACTTGTTTCGTGCCGGCAATGGCGATTTGCTGGCAGCCTGCCGGACCGACGTTCCGCGACGGCTGAAGGGCAAGACGTTGGACCATTACGAAGGGCTGGGAATCTCCATCTCCAAGGATGACGGCCGCACGTGGTCTGCCGTCACGAAACTCTACGACTACGGTCGCCATCACCCGTCGTTGGTCTTGATGCCCAACGAGGACATCGTCATGACCTACGTCGTGCGACTGGGATATGTCGACGACCAAGACGGCTTTCCGCAATTCGGCATCGAGGCGGTGGTCAGCCACGACCACGGCGCTACATGGGACCTCGATCACCGGTATCTACTGCATGTCTGGTCCGGTAAACGGAAGGGCGAGACCTACTGGTGGCCCAGCAGCCAGGCAACGTCGTCCACACTGATGCGCGACGGTGCGATCCTGACGGCCTTTGGAACTGGATACCGCATCAAGGCTGGTAAAGACAGTCCCCAGGCTCCGCGTGATGTCGGATTGATCGAGTGGCGGCTCAACACGAAACCGGTCAACGCCGAAAGTACAATCCGAGACGCCGCCTTCGACTCCGATCTGCGCAATGTTGTCGATCCGAAGGGTTTTCGATCCGAAGGAGTAGGATCGGTCAACTAGACGGTACACTCCAAAACGTGCCCGTGATGCCGGTCACGCCATCCTTGTTCTGTTCATAACAGACCGTGAAGACTTGGCCTGGGTTTATCTCAACCGATGAACTGTATCCCTGGTTGCTGTTGGGTGCGGCTCGCAGCAGCCACGACGTTTTGCTCCAATTCTTTCCTTCATCTGTGCTCAACCTCGCGTACAGTCCGTATGGATTGAATCGCCGACCGCAAGTCAACAGAATGCGGCCATCAGTCAATTTCAGCAGGCGTGGACAGGCTCCCGAAGTGATGTTTGTTTCAACGGGTTCAGTCCACGTCTTCCCGCCGTCGCGCGATTCGTTTTGCCATAACAAACCGTTCCTGCCGTCCTGGCAGCGGCCTACCCGGTGCATCGCCAGTAGATGCCCGTCCTTCAGTTCAACGACGACCGGCTCGTAGTAGTCGCGCGTGGTTTTCGTTCCCTTGGCCATCACTGTGGGCGTTGACCACGTCTGGCCATTGTCATCGGATCGATACAAAACGTTGGACGAGACGCCCGTTATCTCTCGTTCGTGACTGCCGTAGCAGGGAGCCAGTAATGTCCCCGCGCCGAGTTTAATGGCGGTCGAGCAAGTCTGTAATCTCGGCGCGAACAAGACGTGCTGCTGCAGTGGCCAAGTGAGACCGGAGTTGTCGCTCCAGCACCAGAATCCGCCAACATTGCGGAACGGGTATTCGTGTTTGTGGATGTGGGGAACGCCGGTTCGCTTACTTTCTTTAACGGGAACAACTTCGTGCATGGCTAGTAGTCCGCCGACGACTCCGTCGCCGAGGTAGATCGGTGCAAACTCCTGGCCACCGCCCGCGGCGAGTTGACCAGCGTTCTCGATGTCCCATGTCTCGCCCAGGTCGTAGGAACGAATCACCGTGATCACGCTGCGCGGATGCGTGTGGCGAACTTGGTTTTGTGCGGGTGCC
>NYXM01000111.1 GCA_002685655.1 Planctomycetaceae bacterium | reverse complement strand
GCTTGCGGGCCGCTTGGCGCAATTACAATAACAAAACCACATCGGGCGCTAGCCTTTTCAACCGCCCAAGCGCTAGCGTTTTCAAACGCCGTTCACATCGCACCCGGTCCGGCAACCGCGAACACGGCGCAGGAAACGTCGAATTCCATGCAGATCGGAAACTGATGCCACTCGCGGTTGATCATTGCCTCGGTGGTTTTGCTGCGGGTCCAACCGGTCCAGTGCGGATCGCTGGCCCACGGGATGCACACGACCGGTTTGCCCAACGCGACGAATTTCATGAGATGCTTGCGAAACTGCACGTCCTGCATGCCGTAGGCATCAAACACCCAGCCATCCGCCGTGAGGTTTGAACTGGGCGCCAGCGGCATCGAGTAAAACTGAAACACGGGGATGCCGTAGGTCTCGCGGATATGCCGCGCCAGACCGTCGAGAACTGCATTGTGGCTGCCGACATTTTCTTCGCCCAGGCAGATGGCTGGGATCAATTCCGGATAAGTGGGAATGTCCGCATTGGGCTTGAGCCATGCATCGATGCGAGCTTT
Source organism: Planctomycetaceae bacterium (assembly GCA_002685655.1). Next base: position 7,564 of record NYXM01000111.1, on the reverse strand, counting down.
GCAGATCTCCAGCGTTTCCTTCCGTTCGCCGCAGTAGACAAAGTAGATGTCGTGCTGGCGCGGACTCTTGAGGCGTTTTTTCTTTTCCTTCGCCTGCAAGGCGGCCCAGTATGCTTTCTTATTCGGAAACGTGTCTCCCAGGCTGAGTTTTGCTAATCGGTAATCGAAATAGCTATCCGGCCCGCCCGCATAAACGCCGAGGTTCCCGTAACCGGGGTCCGGCCACGCGCGGACGTCATGCTGAGCGTGCGCGAGGCTCGGCAACAGAACAGCCACCAGCATTCCGATCACGAGTTCCCATCGCGCGTGCAAAGAGATCACTTTATCAACTCCAATTCTCTTGATGTTATCGCTCTACGTCGCTGCCAATAATCGAGCTCCCAATCATAATGCTCGGTCGCCGCGGCATGTCTAGCGCGGTGCGACGGAAAAAGTGATACGTTCCCATCTCCGGGCAAGCCAGCAGGTCAGGTTTTCCATCATCGTCCAGATCGCCCACGCCATAATAAGGGCCATGTTTGGCGATGCCCGACAACTCAATGCCCCAGCATTTGAGACGCTTGGGATAATCGAAACGAGGATCGGTTGTTGTGCCGATGTTGCGAACGAGCGCTGGCGCGGTGTCCATCGTTCGGCCATGATTGATGATCAGGTCAAGCCTCCCATCGCTGTCCCAGTCGACAGGTATCGTCTGCGCCGGTTGACCGCCGACGTTTTTCATTGGGATGCCGTCGGGTAGCGTGATTACGTGGTCGCGACGCAGCCGGAGTTCTCCCCGCCCATCGCGCCATTGAACGAACAACGCGGACTGTTCGGCGTAGCCATTCGGGGCGTTGGGGCCTTGGGCGTCGGTCGTTACCATGTCCATCAATCCATCGCCGTTGAAATCGCCAAAGCCGGCGCGGCTGCGCCAACCGAAGGGTGAGTTAGGATCGGGAACACGTTTTGTCCACTGCTTCGTTTCGGCGCCGAGCAACCGCGCTGTCGCACGCAGCGTCATGCCGCTCTCCGGGAATCCGTCGCAAACTACCTGCCGGCGCGGACCGAAGCGTGGCTCTTTGGGTGTTCCAACGTTCTTGTACCAAAAAATGCGGTTCGTGATGTTGGGCACCATCAGGTCACGTCGGCCATCGTCGTCCCAGTCAACAAAGGCCGGATGAGGATACCCCATGTTGTGACCGTACTCGTCAAGCCCCGGGAACACAGTGCTCATGTGGATAACGATTGGCTCACCATGTGCCAGCACCGCGCGGACCGTTTCAAACTGCGGGCGCGCGTTTGTCCCGGCATTGATGAGAATTCGTACATGGCCATATCCGCCACCGACCAGGAGATCCCAATCCCCGTCGTCGTCCCAATCACAGGGGAATGGAGTGGCTTGATCTCCCAGTGCCAATTCCGCCGAATGGCTGAGCATGTCGCGGACCACGAATCGCGGCCGCCCTGACGTCGAGTCCACGGTCTTCTGCTTCTGTTCCAGGAACGCCGCTCGTTGCCAGGCGTCGTACGAGACGATGACTCCTTGCCCAGAGTCTCCCCGAACCGCCGCGGTGAAGTAGCAATGAGCGAGATCGATCTCCTCCAGTACTTTCGCCGCACCGAAGCGAGGCGGATCACCGCCTTGATTTCTACGCCAGCCCATGCGGCCCGACACGTTGAATCGCTTCGCGCGTTGATCGTGAATCAGGCAAACCGAATCCAATCGTCCATCGCGATCAACATCGTAGAAGCAAGGACGTCGCCCCACCTCAAGCTGCACGGGCTTTGCGGCCTCGAACGGCCAACCCTGTGGGTTCTGATTCTTCACGTAGTAAGCGGAGGTGTCGGGCCGAGCGCTGGCCGAGTCACGGTACATACTGCCAAAGACCAGATCGATCGCAGTGTCTCCGTTCAAATCCGATGCTCGCACCGGTCCCCACCAACCGTCAGGATGGGGCGTTCTGCCCGCGGCGATGAAGATCGGCATCCCGCCATCGTCGCGATCTCCTGAATTCAGGAAGAAGTGAACATCTTGATGCACGTTCTTAATATGGCTCGGTTCGGAAGATTTGACCGCCGTTGTGAAGAGCAGATCCGGTAATCCGTCGCGGTTGAGATCAGCGACGTCCGCGTGCATGTAGCCCGTCGAGAAATCGTGAAACTCGCTTGTGTCTCGACGCATCTTGTAGCGCAGACGGATCATATCACCGAACAGGTACTGCTCGGTGTTTCCAACTCTTGGACGACAAAAGATGCCTCCCCAATCCTGCGGGATTCTCATTTCCGGCCATCTTGATTCGTAGGTATACATCCCGGCGAAGATCAAGTCCGCGTGGCCGTCACCCGTCAGATCGGCGAAGCGTGACAGCGTAGTCAGGCCTCCGATGGGACGTGGAACTCCCGCGTTGTAATGTAGCAGGTCGCCAACACCGATCAGCGGGATATGCTTCGGCGATCGCACAAGCGGGCGATGCTCTGTGGTGCGAAAGCGAATTCCATAATCCGTGTGTTTGGGATCGTTGATCACCCACCGCACGCGTCCCTTGTCGCCGTGCTGGAAGTGTCGGCTGAGCGAATGCGGGACGACGGTGTTCGTGCTGAGGTTGACGACCTCGATCGAGTTTGGGTCGAGCACTCCTTTGAGCCCCGCAATGTTGATTTCGTCGGCAAAATCGATCATTGGATCGGCGCACACTTTTGGGCCGGGGAGTTCTGATGTGACGGTGACACTCAGGCCATGAGTTGACCCGACCGGGCGCGGTGCTCCACTCGGCTTCCGCAGTGGGACCTTGATCTTCGCCAGGTAGATGCTCGTCTTGCCTTCGTGAGAGGAGTAGTAGCTCATCCAGAGCAAACCGTCGTGCCAGACCATACCGGGATAGCTGCAGTCGCCTCCACTTGGCAAGCTGAGCACGGGCTCGTAACTGTTTCGCGTCATGCGAGCCAGCACGGTCGTGGGTCTGTCGCCGTAACGACGGCCGGCCGCCCACAGGCTGTCGTCGGGAAGCCGGATGAAGTTGGGACCGCCAATCTGATGTCCCGAGTCCTTCCACTTCCACTCGGTGTAAGGCGACCGGCTTGTACCAATCCACGCCGTTTTGTTGCGGCGCAACAGAACAACCATCTCGTCATCATCAAGAAATCGAATCGTTGCTTCATTCGGCCAGGCTGGGATGTCGCGGAACTCGGTCAGCAACTCCCATCGGATGCCATCTTCCGTGCGGTAAAGCATGACGCGCCTGGGATCACGTCCGTTTCCCAGCTTCGACACACTGTAACCTTTGCCCTTGTGCCACGTCACACGCCACAGCCAGTGATCTTCATCCAGCAGCTTTTGGGGCTCCGTCCATCTGTGGCCGTCCTGTGAAAACGCGACGCGTGGCGAGCGAGTCTGATAGGTTCCTTTGTCGTCGTGGACGCTGCCGCCCATGATCAACATCAGCCTGCCATCGGGCATGATCGATAGTTTCGGGTCGCGCAGATCGATTCCATCCTGTGCAATCAGCGCCGCCGACTCCCACTTGACGCCGTCGGCCGCGACAATGACTTGAACTTTGCCGTTGTCGCCAGCATGGCCTTTTCCTTCGCGAAACGTACACCACCAGGAATCGCGAAAGCGGATCAGGTCTGTGAATGCGTTATGCGGTGCGCGATCCCAGATCTTCACGACGGAGGAGATTTCGGGCTCTGCTGCCTGACTCGAAACGTAGGGAGCAGCCAACATGATTGGCGACAGCAATGCGAATAATGCGTGTTGCATAAGGCGGAAGGACCGCCAATCAATGCGAGCTATCGCTCGGTTTGTAACAACTCGTTCCCGATGGTCGCTAGAATTACGCTGAACTAACATCAAAGTCACCAATTATTGATTTCTGTAGTGGTCCAGCGATTTTTGCGCTGGACAAAAGTTCATCAATATCGCCCAGATTAGTGCAATTCTGTTCACCTGAAAAATCGCTGGACCACTACACCGTATTCTTGACCGGGCTCGACTCGTCGTGTCGGCCGCGCGACTTCCTGAGCCAGCTCGAAGCGGTTGGCTCAATCGGGAGTCTCATCTGAGAGCCAGGGATCGCTAGTGCGCTTGAGCCATGGATTCAACTCCTCGTCGATCAGTTGAGCAACGATCCCTGGACGATCGCCTGCGATGTTCTTGAGCTGATAAGGGTCTAACTTGTTGTCGTGCAGGATCATGCGGTCCGCCTCTCCTTGCCGTCTCTCGATCATCAAGGTGAAGCGGTGTGTGCGGATGCCGCGCCTGCCACGACTCGGCTGACCATGCGACACCCACATGTACAACTGCGATGACGGACGTTTCATCTTCTCGCCCCGAAACAGCCGTGCGTAGCTCGTGCCCTCGACGTTCGATGGAACGTCGTTCGTAAATCCCATCAGCTCCATCAGGGTCGGGTAAACGTCGGGCACCGAGATGAGCAGATCGTCGGTTCGCGAATTGATCTTTTCCGGCCAGCGGACCAGTAGCGGAATCCGCATCGACTCCTCGAAGTGATTGTTCTTGGAAATCATTCCGTGGAGGCCGAGGCAGTCGCCGTGATCTGACGTAAAAACCACGATCGTGTTCTCCCGCTCACCGATCTCGTCGAGCGATTTGAGAATCCGGCCGATCTGCTCATCAACGCCGGTCATCATTGCATACTGATACTTGATGTTCTTGCGCGTGTACTCGCCCCACCGGTTTTCTGGAGGCAGCAAGTTCGGGCGACTGCCCAGTAACTCCTCGACGCTCTTGTCCTTGTATCTGTCGACGTACTTTTCAGGCACGAGCCGGTAGGGCATGTGCGGCGGGTTCATCGAGACGACAAGACTGAACGGCTTGGTCGCCTCGCGGTGTTTCCCGTCCTCGTTGCGGATGAATTGTACCGCCACATCCGCTTCATGTTCGGGACCCCATTGTTCGACACGAACTCGCTGATCGCGTCGGCTATCGCTGGCCCAGTATTCGGGCGTCAAGTGTCGATCAAACGTGTTGTAGGCATACCAAAACCGAAAGCCGTGCCGACGTGCTGGCGGCGTCCATTCGTTCCAAGCGAACTTCTCGGAATTATTGTACGACTCAACGTACGGTTTTCGCGGCGCCTCCAGATGCCACTTGCCAACATAGCCGAGGCTATATCCGCGATCATCGAGAACGTCCGACCAACAGCGGGCCTCCCGCCGCAACTCGTAGCCGTACCTCGTACCCGTTGAATTGCAGTTTCCCAGTACTCCGTTGGCGTGCGGATAGATGCCGGTCATCAGCATCGCCCGATACGGGCTGCAAACGGGATAGTTACTCACCGCATGCGTCAGTACCAGAGACTCAGCCGCGAGCCGGTCGAGATTCGGCGTGAGCACAGGTTCCTGTTCGAGAAACCCCAGCGCCTGCCCGCGCCACTGGTCAGCGCAAATGATTAGCAGATTCGGACCCTGGGAAGGCTCCATCGCCCTAGCGGGCGTGGCACCTCCGAGGACGGCCACCGCGAGGACGGGCGTGACAAGATGGCTCAAGATGCGGGCGTCCAACATTCCGTGTCTCCGCTGGAGTCGATTGGGAATCGAAAACGCTCGTGCCACTAAACGGACCGCAATCGGCCATGCAGGCGAGTCGAACACGACTGATTGTACAGACTCCGCATTCTCCATGAAGATGACCGGGTACCGACGCTGGACCACTACACCTGCAATCACTGGCGTTCGGCCGAACGCAATAGCTGTTTGCAGATACGCCGAGAAAAGAACGTTCGATCGACTCGGGCTTGGCCCATGCTCGCAGCAGCGAAATCACCCGACTCCGCCGCGTCTTAGCGACCAGTTCTGGGTGCATCTCTGTCAGCTAGAGGATATGCTGGTGAGGGTCTGATTTGAGGAGCCTAGCATCGTCTGGTACAGGCATTATGAGTGAAATGAATCGTCGCAGCTTTGTGGGTGGATCGTTTGCCGCGTTAGCTGCGATGGCGGCGAACCGCGAGTCGTCGTTGTTGTTTGCTGGAAAAGACAACGAACTGCACAATCTCTATTGGGGTGACATCCACAATCACAACGAATGCGGGCTGGCCAAAGGGTCGTTAGAGCGTGCAATTGATCTGGCGCGTGGGCACCTGGATTTTTGGGCCGCGACTGGCCACTCGTGGTGGCACGACATGCCGGATTTGCCGGGCACGGGCCGAGAGATGTTCCTGGAAGGGTTCGAACGCCATCGCAAGTTCTGGCCAAAAACACGGGGGCTGGTCGAAGAATCGACCGACGACGAATTCGTCGCCATTCTCGGTTACGAGTGGCATTCCAGCGCGTTCGGTGACTACTGCATGCTCTTCCCGGAAGACAACAGAGAGTTGTACTTGCCCGATCACGCCAACAAATTGCTCGACTTTGCGGATTCAAAAAACGCTTTAGCGATCACCCACCACGTGGGATACAAAAAAGGATGGCGCGGCGCGAACTTTGATTTCCATCGCCCAGTCACTTCACCTGTCGTGGAGGTGATGTCCGAGCATGGCTGTACGATGTCGCTGACCTCGCCGCACGACATGGTTCGCCACAGCATGGGCGGACGCTCGTCGCAGCAGGTGATCGAACGGCAGTTGGAAAGTGGGATGCGTTTCGGCTTTGTTGGCAGCAGTGATACCCATCGCGGTTATCCCGGGGCTTATGGCGAAGGCGTTGTTGGAATCTGGGCGCCAGAGTTGTCACGCCGCGCGATCTTCGCAGCCCTCCGCAAGCGTCGGACTTACGCGACCAGCGGCGAACGGATCGCCGTCGAATTCGCCATCAACGGCCAGCCCATGGGTTCGGAGTTGCCCACGACGGCCGATCGCCAAATCGACATCCGCGTCGAAGGACAAAACACGCTCCAGATGATCGAACTCGTATGCCGAGGGCAAGTGATCGAGAGGCACTTCCCTCAGGACCATTCGCCTGGGCCACTCGCATTGCCAGGCCGCGCCAAGTGCCGAATCCGCTACGGCTGGGGGCCTTGGGCCCAATTCGAATCAGGCCGAATCTGCATGTGGGACATGAAGATTCGCCTTGAAGGCGGGCAGATTCGCCGCGCGTATCCATGCTTCCAAGCGGCACCGTTCGACGAAGAACTTCGTGATACGCTCAAGGTGATTGATGAGCAAACGTTGCATCTCGTTTCGCCCACATCGCGCGTGAAATCATTTGAAGAAGATCCCACCAAAAGCGTTGTGCTGGATTTGGAAGGTGGGCCGGACGCGGAGATTGTCGTCCAAACCACCAAGCCGGCGGAGCAAACCGTCCGGGCGAAGCTCGGTTACTTGCGAGACGACAATGAGATCACGTTCACAGGCGGCTTCGGGGCGGAGAGCTTCATCATCGAGCAGTTGGTTGGCCCTAGCGATTTTGGGGCTACGCTGCGTTGGCACGATCGCCGTAATGCTGGCGGCGAAGCGGATTGGTATTATGTTCGCGTAACACAACACAACGGCCATTGTGCCTGGTCGAGCCCAATTTGGGTCGGATAGCGTAATGGCTGCACTTTCTGAGAACAGGTTAGGCTATGCGGCCATGTTGATCAGGGTTTCCGCGAGTTGGGTTATTTTTGGTGGGAGCGGCCAGAGGTCGG
>NYXM01000110.1 GCA_002685655.1 Planctomycetaceae bacterium | reverse complement strand
CCATATGACAGACACGGCTCGCGATCACCTTTCATGGCGGCCGCTGTCATTGCGATAATCGGCGTGTGGCCCCCCGAGCTTTCCTCCCTTTCGCGGATCACGGCGGTCGCCTCGAAGCCTTCCATCTCAGGCATGTGGATATCCATCAGCACAACATCGAACGAGTCTTGATCGAACGCCTCCACCGCCTCACGACCGTTGTTTGCGACGATGATAGCGAATGCCGTTTCTACTGTCGGGCGTGACCTCCGCGCTGAAAATCCCCTACGACTATCTGGACAAGGTCTTCATCGGGCACCTCCACTCCGACCACTTCGGTGATCTCGGGGACCTGTGGATCGGCGGGGTGATCGGCAACCTGCCAATCCGACCGCGAAGCTCGGCCAGACAACTGCCCGTCCCACAACCGGCGTCCAGAACCGTCTGTTCGCTCAAGGCAATCGGCGTCGAGGCTAGATAATCGAAAATGATCGGCAGACCGACCGGGACTCGCGTGAGATCATAGCTGGCGGACGTGCTGTCTTAATCCTCGTATTCGACGTTGTGCGATGTCTCGGTCTGACGGGTGGGACCTCGATCGGAGATTTCCACTTTCATCTCCAAAAGTGTTGCTTCGATCGCTGTTAACAGCGACTCGATGTCGCTCTCAATTATCCTGCCGATGTTACCGATCCGGAAACAATCCACCTCCGTCAGTTTGCCGGGATAAATCACCATGCCTTTGTCCGACAGCCGCTGATAGAACTTCTCAAACTCAAAGTTTGGATCGTCCGGAAACAGGAAAGTTGTAATGATGTGGCTTTGTGATTTGGCAGGAACGTATTCGCGAAAGCCCATCCGTCGCATGCCGCGCAGCAGCGCCGCGTGATTGGCCTCGTACCGGCTTGCTCGGCCTGCGGTGCCACCTTCATCTTCCAACTCGCGCAGGGCCTGGCGGAACGCGAGAATCGCCTGCGTCGGCGGGGTGAAACGAAATTGCCCGGTGTCTTCGAGACCTTTCCATTGCGCAAGCAAATCGAGGCTGACACTGCGCGCGGCACCGTCGCTGGCCACCAGTTGCGCGCGATCGGCAATGACCAACGAGAAGCCTGGCACACCTTCGATGCATTTATTGGCCGACGAAACGAGGAAGTCGATTCCCGCCTCGGCCACGTTCAGCGGAATGCCGCCAAAACTGCTCATCGCATCTACTATGAAGGTCCGTTGCAACTCCTTGACCACGGCTCCGATCTCGTGCAGCGGATTGAGAATGCCGGACGACGTTTCGCAGTGCACTAGGGCGACATGCGTGATCTCGTTGTCCTCGGTTAGGATCCGAAGCACCTGCTGGGGATCGGACGGCGTATTCTCCGTCGTTTCGATGGCAACCGATTCGATTCCATGTCGCTCGGCAATGTCGCGGATGCGTTTGCCGTACGTACCGTTGATGACGATCAGCAGCTTGCCGTCGCGCGGAATAACCGAGGAAACCACCGCCTCGATCGCGAACGTGCCGCTGCCCTGAATCAGAATCGTTTCGTAGCCGTCTGCCTGGCTGACGCCGGCAACGCCCAGCAAGTTTTGGCGAATCTCGCGCACGACGTTGACGAATTCGGCGTCCCGCGATCCCACGTCGCGCAACATCGCCTCTTTGACGGCATCGCTGGTCGTGAGCGGGCCGGGAGTGAACAGGAGCTTGTCTTTTTGGGGTGTCATCGATCAGTCGGGATAGCCGTGATTCATGTATGGTCCTTGAGATCGTATCAACGATGAAGAAAGTTACAACCTCCCCGATGCTCGATGGGGGGACACCGCCATCGAGCCCCGTCCCAACAAACGGACCGGTTCTTTGGAATGACCATCGGTGATCAGGCGCGATTCGGTTGCGCCGACGCACGTAAAGCGAAATAAGGTAAACCGTGTCTGTCGTCTTTTCGATACGCGCCGTGACGAATCTCAGCCGCCTCTCGAATCGAATTGATTCTGCATTCGGTGTGCCAACCCTATGCAGGTTGCGCGCAATTAAGACTTCAGCCGACGCGGCTAAACGCCCTGTCATCAACCCTCTGATTTGAACGATTATCGGCGCGTAGATTGACGAGATGGCAATTTAGCAGATCTATACTCAGCCAATCTCGCAATCAGGCTCGCAATAACGCGATAGAGCAAGTAAGGAAGATCTTAAGAGGATCGAGATTGCAGACATTCGCGGACGGTGACGATCTGTTCCTCCGTTCTGATAAAAGCGTCGACGATGGACGGGTCGAAATGCGACCCGCTTCCCTCGATGATTATGGAGCGGACTTCTTGATGGCACATTGCCGCCTTGTATACGCGTTTGCTGGTGCACGCATCATAGACATCGGCGGCCGCGACGATCCGTCCACAAAGAGGAATCTCTATTCCGCTGAGGCCGTGTGGGTATCCCGTGCCGTCCCATCGTTCGTGGTGTGAGAGAGCAATGTCTCTGGCGATTTCCAGGAATCGAGCTTCAGGGAATTCGCGCAGCGTAGAATCGAGTGTTTCAGCCCCAATAGTGGTGTGCTCTTTCATTTTTTCGAATTCTTCATCCGTCAAACGACCGGCCTTGGTAAGAATGTCATACGGAATTCCCACTTTGCCGATGTCGTGTAACGGACTTGTAGCATAGATCGCTTCGGTGAATTCACCGTCAATCTCTGGACGGAACTCCTCATGCGCGGCCAAATCAGAGGCGATGATCCGACAATACTCACGAACGCGTTGTAAATGCGCACCGGTTTCCGGATCGCAAGAATCGGCCATTTTGGCGAGAGCGAGAATGGTAACGTCTCTGTTCTCCAAGGAGAGAATCCGTTCCCCCACTCTCAAGCGACCGCAAAGCTCTGTCGGTTCTACCGGTTTTGTGATGAAGTCGTCAGCCCCAGCGTCGAGCGCAGTGACGGCATCCTCGGTGTCATCCCGTGAAGTCACCAAGATCACATAGGTGTATCTGCCAAAAGGACGTGAGCGAATGGCCCGACACAGCTCAATCCCACCCATTCTTGGCATGTTCCAATCCGACACGACGAGTCGATGCGAGCCCGTTCGCAACATCTCGAGGGCTTCATGGCCGCCGCTCGCGCTGTCGACCTCGTAACCTGCCTCTTCGAGCATGTCGGAGTGGAGTTCGCGTACGATCTCGTCATCGTCAACAACCAAGACACGCATAGTGTTCTTCTCCTGAACATTAGGGAACTGGGGAGCCAAGGTTCAATATCCCAGCCACCCTAATCGTTTGTAGGTGTTCGCAGAAATGATCCCATTCGCAGCGAAGATGCTCCAACTGCGCGGGAGCCTCGTGCATGCGTTGGCTTTCGCCCGTTCTCTCTAAAGTCGCTACAATGTCTCGCAGCGATTCCGCGGCTACGGTGGCGGCTACACCTTTCAAAGAATGTGCAACTGTCAATAGTTGTTCCGCATCATTGTCCCTGATGCTTTGCTCCATTTCCGCCAAACATTGAGGTACGCGAAGCTCAAATTTCGAAATCAGCTTTAGTGCCAGTTCGGACTTACCACTACATCGCTGTAGTAGTGTGTCGACATCGAGAATCTCACTGCCATCACGGGCCTTCACGCCTTCCAGCGCGGATTGATCGACACTGCCGTCGGGGGCATCCTGGTCGTAGAGTTCGTCATATTCCGATATATATAACTCAATTGTGTCGATGAGTTTTTCGGCGTTTATCGGCTTACTGAGATAGTCAGTCATACCGGCATTGAGGCATCGTTCGCGTTCGCCTTTCATGGCATTTGCAGTAAGTGCCACGATTGGAGTCATATCGTTCCGGGCAAATTGCCCGCTGATTTCGTTGTTGCGTATTTCCTGTGTTGCTTCGAAGCCGTCCATTTCGGGCATCTGGCAATCCATTAGGACGAGATCGTAGGGAACGCGATGCAGGCTTGCGACTGCCTCCCGCCCGTTATTCACGGCGTCGCAGTCGAAACCAGCCTGTGCGAGCATCTCGACTACAACCTGCCGGTTGATTTCTTGGTCCTCGGCAAGCAGGATTCGACGGCCTCGCCTTGCCGCTATTTTCGTCTCATCAACGGCAGTCGGCGGCGCGGCACTCGGCTCGCCCAGATGCGTGCTCGATGGGCCGAGGGCAGTCTGAATCGTCTGCAGCAAATCGCCCCGCATAGGCGGTTTTGTTAGGAAGTCAGCAAACTCATCGAAATGGATGACAGAGACATCCAATCGCTTTGCAAGCGGCACTAGCGCTACGAATGTTGTTTCACGGATCCGTGGATCACTCTTGATGATCTGCATTAGGTCATCGCCGTCAGCATCCACCAAATCCCTGTCTATGAACGCCAAGAGAAATGGTTGCTCTCGCTCTGCAGCGGTTCGGAGTTTCTCAAGTCCACCGGATGAACTGCTTGCCGTTTCGATCTGCAGGCCCCACCACTCTAGTTGTTGCTGAAGCACTTCGCATGTGGCAATGTTGTCATCGACGACGAGCACGCGAGTTCCTTGCAATTCGGACGGCAGGGTCACTCCTTCGTCATCCTTCTGGTCCGCCTTCATCAGGCAAAGGGTAAACCAGAATGTCGATCCTTCCTCGAGCTTACTTTCTACGCTAATCTGCCCTCCCATCATTTCACACAGCTGATTGCAAATCCCCAGCCCCAGCCCCGTACCTCCGTATTTGCGAGTCGTGGATGTATCCGCCTGCGTGAAGGCCTCAAATACGTATTTCAGTTTTTCCTCGGCAATGCCAATTCCAGTGTCCTGTACCTCGAACTTGATCGTCACGTTCTTGAAATCTTGCTCCATTTGCGTGACTCTAACGACAACTTCTCCCGCCTCCGTGAACTTCAGGGCGTTGTTGACAAGGTTTGTGAGGATTTGGTGGAGCCGTACCGGGTCACCCTTGAGCCGCGTGGGGAGCCGCGGATCGATCGAACAGACTATCTCGACGTCGTTTTCACATCGAGGGGCCACAATGTTCATGACCGACTCAACCGAGTCCACCAAGTCGAATGTGACGTGCTCAAGTGTCATCATGCCAGCTTCGATCTTGGAAAAATCAAGTACGTCGTTCAGGAGCTGTAGCAAACTGGATGCAGATATCCCGTTTGCTTCAGCGAACTTGCGCTGTTGTGGATTGAGCTTCGTATTCAAGAGCAACTGGTTCATTCCGATGACGCCGTTCAACGGCGTTCGGAGTTCATGCGAAATGTTTGTCAAGAACTCGCTCTTGGCCTGATTGGCTGACTCCGCAGTGACTCGGGCACATTCCAATTGCTCATTGTACGTCGTCAGTTTCAGCTGCGTGTCTCTCAGCGTCGTGACCGTGTCGTTGAGTTCGCGAGTGCGCGTGACAACTTTCTTCTCGAGATTCGCGTTCAGGTCACGTATGGTCTGGTCGCCCACTTCCAATTGTTCAACCATTTTGTTGAATCGGCGCGCCAGCATATCGATCTCGTCGTTACCTGTCGGCCGCACGCGTTTGGACAGTTCACCGCCAGCGACACGATCCATCGCGTCAACGAGTCTCCCAACCCGTTCCGCCACCGAGTCAGCCACGATCGTTGCGTACACGACCCCTGTCACAAGCGCCACCACGGTAATGAACACTGAGTGAAACTTGAGTTGGTGAATCGCTTGTTGTTGTTTCTCCGGCTTGGCAATCATCTCTGCGGCGCGCTGGCTGGCCATCGTGCCAATCATTAGCGCTGTCGTCGCAATGATGAGCGTAAAGCAAACACGAAGGCGGAAACGAAGCTTGCCAGGGCGCAATTTGGTGTAGTCGATCGCTATCTGCTCATCGAGTAGATGGTGGATTACGTTTCTCATGCAATGCTCGATGGCAAAGAAATGCGACATCAGCGCCATCGAAATCGCCATGAACACAGCAATCGTGACGTTGGCGAGAATGCTCATTGAGGCGCCATCTACAACTTTTAACACGACGAGTACGGGGATCAATGTGGAACAAGGGACCAGCCATGCCTCGTTCTTATGGTGCCGCGCAGCAAAGGCCACAGCTTCACGACCAGCCACGCCTTCCAACGCTGGGGAAACGGACTGTCCGGCCTTTAACAGTTTGAGCGCCGGTCGCAAGTGGCGAGTTTCCCACATCGCCAGTAGCACCGTGAGCGTGCAGGCAATGGCGACCACGACTAGTGAACTGATGCGAAAATGCATCCGCATCGAATCCGGCATGTCCATCGTGAATTCGACGTAGTAGATGACCATCAACCCGCCGAGCGTGCCAAACACACGAGTTGACACCATCATCAGTAGGATGAAATGATGTCCGAAGAATCTGATTAAACGGTGAATCACTGTGGCCTCGTGGTTTCCGACACCCTTTTTGACGGTTCGCGTAATGCCCCGACACGAAGACGCGTGCAATTCGATCGCGATTCCGCGCCATCGAACTAATGGCGGACCCCATCGAAGCAAACATCAAATAGTCGCAGAAAAAGGATACGTCGCCTGAAAACTAGGGCAAATTGCACAGTCGTGCGAGATTTGGGAAAGGAGTGACGTAAGATTGCTGGTTTGCTAGTGGTAATGGTCAGCAATACGCTGACGGGGGATGTTGGCGGTAATAGTGTCCAAATGTAAGGAACATTCCGGGATTTCCTAAAGCAACGACTGTCGCGAATTCGAGCCTATTGATTGATACGCAAGTTCTTAGTTGGACAGCGCCAGTTTACCGTCCTGGCCCTTGAAATCATGTAGTTTTTGACATTGGGATCAAGGGATGCAGGATTTGATCTTGTCGACGTCGAT
>NYXM01000109.1 GCA_002685655.1 Planctomycetaceae bacterium | reverse complement strand
TCGGAATCAACGCGAGTGCCACAAGGGCGAGCAATTTGTTCATGATGTTCTCCAGGCGTGAGGTAGTGCCACGCGGTGGTTAGCTTCGTGGGTTTTAGAACAATCAACCTTCCAGAGCCCGTCATAATCGAACACTAATCGGGCGCTCGAGGGTTTTGAACGTGATTCATGTCGCGGCTTGTTTATCTCCAAATGGACTTCAATTCGTGGACAACGAGTTTCTTAATCTGCAGGGAGTCACCGCCTTCAATCGCGATCCGTCGGTTTTCCGCGTTCGGAATTACGACGAAGCTGGCCGCAGCCTGGCCGTCGTTCACGAATAGTTCCAGCGAAGCACGATCGACTAGGGCTCGAAGCGTCACCTTGCCGCCAACAGTTGGAGCCAGAATCCGACGAATCCCATTGTCGCGGTAGTGTCCCTTCTTGTTCCAGGCAGCTTTTTCGCCTTTGACGCGCGCCGCGTTGGTGAAAACAAACTCCTGAGCCCCGGCTTCGTAGTGAATCTTCAGACCTCGGATGTTTAGTGTAAAGTCGTGGCATATGCTACCAGCTTGCGATGACTCCGGCGCCGGCAAACTGGAATCGTACGCCACGCGCTCGAACGTCAGCGTCAAATCGATCAGCTCGGGTGTCAGCTTCGCGAGCTTTGTGTTGGCCTCTTTGACGGACACGCTTTCTAGCTTCGTGCTCTTTGAATAGAGCGTCTCGATCTCACGCACCGGGTTGCGAAACATGCGGATGCCGTCCGGCGTCATGCGCAACGTGATCTCGACGGGGATCGACATTTGTTGGGTGAATGGCATGCCGGCTTCGAGGAACGGGCGAGAGCCGGGCTGTTTGCTGCGTAGCCATCCGACGTGAACGACGCGGCCATCGGGAGCCTGATTGAACGCCTGAGCCGCGTACCACGCGTCGCCGTAGTCGAATCGAAGGCGGTCTTCGTTCTTGTCCGTGTCGCCGAAGCCTTTCCACCTCGCGCCATCGAACTCACCGACTTCGTAACGTGTATTGGCGTCGGCGATCACCCATTGCGTCCGATTGGAATTGCCGTCGACTGCGACTTCAAACATGTCGATACACTCGGCAGCTTTGTTCGGAATGTCGAAAGCGTGCTCCCAGTCGAGCAGATTCGTTGACTTCCAGAGACGGACCTTACGGTCGGGCCCGCCAATCATCATGATCGTGTAATAGCACTTACCCGGGGCGTAGTAAAAGACGCGCGGATCACGTTGTCCCTTCGAGAACCCCTGCTGATGCGGGATCACTGGCTTACCGCCATTGATCTTGGTCCACTTTCTGCCACGGTCCGTGCTATAAGCGCCTCCCTGGAAGAAGCCATCTGGATTTGTGGCGGTAAACAGCGCGAACAGGGTCTTCACGTCGCCCTTCTGTCGGCCAAGCCCGTTGAGCACATCGACCACCGCCGAGCCGGACCAGATTGTGTGATCTCCCTCTTTGCCAAAGACATTGGGATAGGGATTGATGGCGTGCGCGTACTGTTTCCATCGCATCAGGTCGGCGCTCTTGGCGTTCCCCCAAGACTTTGGCCCGGTGTTGTTCCTGACGGCCACATGCTGGAAATGCATATGCCACTCGCCGTCGTAATAGACCATGCCGTTCGGATCGTTCAGCCAGCCCATACGCGAGGTGAAGTGAAATTGCGGGCGCAGCGGCTGGTCGTAGCCAACCTGTTTGTAAAGCGGGAACGTTGACCACTCGTCTTTTAAGCTGACGTCCGGGAGCGGCGGCGGGAAAGGCTGGGGTAAGTTCGGCCAAGTCGCAGGGCGAATCGAGGCTGGCTTTGCTGCCGAGAGATTCTTCGGAATCGAAGATGGCATCGGCTTATCAGATTGGAAGATGTGATCGACGACCGTGTGCCCCCAGCCGCCCGAATGCTTGTCGACGATCTTCAGCACTACCTGTTTGCCGATGAACTCGGCGACGTCGAACGACTGCCAGTCCATGACCTCTTCGTTCTTTGGATTCTTTAGTGATCGTCCTGTCAACGAGCGAACGGTCTTCTCGTCAATTCGCAACTGAACGCCCTCTCGACCTGGATGATTGCCGCCGCCAATCAGGAAGTTGATGTATTTCCGCTCGATCTTGAATGGCGGCGAGGTCAGCTCGCCGGTCTTCTTGTCGCCGCCGAGATACGTGTTCATAAAACCGTTGCCCAGATACCCGGTAATACGGTTCCGGTGTGTATCGGCTTTTGACGGACCGTCGCCCATGGCCTCGCCAACGACTTGCCAATCGTTGTAATCCTTACCCTCGAAATCCGCGATCAGGATGTCGTTCTCAGCCGGCTCGTATTTGGCTGGAGTGACGTCGACACGCAACGGGCGCTTCGGGGCATTCTTCGGCATAAGCTGTGACTTCGGCTTTCCCGAAGTAACGCCTTTCGCCGGTCGGGCTTTCGGCAACCACCTCCGATGCTCTGCAATGACTTCGGCATGCTTCGGATCTGAAGCCAGATTCGTATGCTCCCAAGGATCGTTGTCATGATCGTACAACTCTTCCGTTCCATCGGAGTAACGGATGTAACGCCAGCGATCGCTACGGACTGCATGATTGCCTTTTCCTTGAGTCATCACTGCCGGACGATTCCACTTTGCCTTCGGATCTTTCAACAAGGGCACAAGGCTGACGCCGTCCAACCCGTCTTTCTTCGGCAGGCCGGCGAGATCAACCAGCGTTGGATAAATGTCCAGCAGACTCACCGGTCGATCGATTACGGTTCCCGGTTTCGTGACTCCAGGAGCGACGATGATAAACGGCACATGGTTGGCTTTTTCCCACAACGTAAATTTGACCGTCGCGTTCTTGTCGCCCAAGTGATATCCATGATCGGACCAGAGCACGATGATGGTGTCGTCCGCTCGACCCGTTTGATCCAACTGGTCAATGAGCCGCCCGACCATTTCGTCCGCGTAATCGGCTGCAGCCTGATAACACTGGACCATCTTTTTGAGACTACCCGGTCGATCCACCGGCGGCTGGATTGCATTGTCGAAGATGAACGCCTCGGTGCGCGACATCTTCACCCCGAGCGGCGGTACATCACTCAAATCATCTTCGGGGCGTGGAGGAAGTTCCACCGAATCGAACGGATATCGAGCAAAAGACTTCGGCGGAGCCCAGAAAGGAAGATGCGGACGAAAGATGCCAGCGGCGAGAAACAGCGGCTTATCTCGTGACTCCGACTTCATAGCTTTCGACACATACTCAACGGTGTATTCATCCGTTTGTTTGTCAACATCGTGCACGCCCCAGTCCCAGCCCGGAGTTGCCAGTCCACGGACACCTTCGTCACCGCGCCGGTAACCGTTGTAGTTTGTCTTGGGCTTACCTGAGTGAATTCGTAGCTTGAAGAATTCGTCAAACGACGGATTGTCGGCGCGATCCGTTCCTGTGCCACCGTGATGAAAGATCTTGCCGCCGCCTTTGGTCGCGAAACCGTGTTGTCCGAAGTATTGCGGCAGTGTCACGACGTCCGGCAGCAACTGTTTCCACGATTGGCCGTTGCTGTAAACGCCTGACGAGACTGGACTGAGTCCCGTCAGAATCGCCATGCGCGATGGATTGCACGCAGGCACCGCGCAGTAGGCTCTGGAAAAGAACCCGCCTCGTGCAGCGAGTCGCTTCAGATTGGGAGTATGAATGGGATTGTTTTCGTCGAACAACGTCGTCCAGTCATTCATATCGTCAATAGCGATGAACAGAACGTCTGGCGCGTCAGGGTTAGTGACCTTTGCTTGCTTCGGTTTTGTTTTTATTGAAGCGGACGCTTTCGGCGCGGGATTGCCGGCACGGACATCAGGCATTCCGACCAGTTCTCGAAGCCTTGGCAAATCGCCCGGCTCGGTCAGGATCGGTTTGGCGTCTTCGATAAAAGCAGCGGGGCGAGTGTCGGCGGCGATGCTCTCGGCATGCGCGGCGAGAAGCTCTTCGAGTTCCTTGACGATGTCGGGATGTTTGGCGGCGATGTTGTTCTGCTCACCAAGATCCGTCCTTAGATTGTAGAGCTCCGAAACGAACGGTTTGCCCCGCCTGCGAGTTCTGACCAGCTTCCAATCGCCGCGTCGAATGCCATCGTTTTCGTAGTAGAGGATCTCGTGTGGCGACTTCGCGTCGGGCTTGCCAAGCAAAACATCCAGCGCGTCTTTTCCATCGATCGTGCGATCGGTTGGAGTTCTTGCTCCGGTCAACTTCGCGAACGTTGGCAACAGATCGATCGTCGCTGCAATCGCCTCGGTTTCGACGCCGGCTGGGACTGTTCCGGGCCACCAGGTGAGCGTCGGCTCACGCATGTGTCCTTCGTATTTCGGCCCGCCTTTGACACCACGCAACGGTCCAACCTGAGCGCCGCCGTTGTCCGAAGTGAACATGACCAACGTGTTCTCTGCCAGCTTGAGTTCACGCAGTACATCAAGAATACGGCCAACGCTGTCGTCGACTTCTTCGATGTTCGCACGCCGCGTGTTGCCTTCGGCCCGCTTGAGAATCTCCGGCCGGGCGAATCGCGGGTTGTGAATATAAGCGTGCGGTACGTAGCAGAAAAACGGCTCGTCGCGGTGGCCCTTGATGAACTTGATCGCTTCATCCGTCACCACTTCGCACAACAGCGATTGATCGGTTCCGTCGCTGACATAGGCGACCGCTTCATTGCCCCGCATCACCGGCAACGGTTCGTAGGGACCGCGTCTGGTTACCGGATTGCCTCGCTTGTTGCCCGGCCACATGTCATTCGAATAAGGGATTCCGATGTATTCATCGAAACCCTGCGCGAGCGGCAGGAAAGCCTTTTGATCGCCGAGATGCCACTTGCCAAAACATCCGGTTGCGTATCCGCGTTCCTTCAGCATCTCGGCGATGGTGATTTCTTTTGGATTAAGTCCGCGTTTCTCTCCGGGAAACACCACGCTTCCATCCATCCCAATGCGATGCGCGTAAGTTCCCGTCATCAACGCGGAGCGTGACGGAGTGCATGCCGTGTTGGAAACGTAGAATTGCCGCAGCACGTTCCCTTCCTTCGCCATCCGGTCGAGGTTTGGCGTCTTGTTCACCGTATTGCCGAACGGGCCGATATCTCCGTAGCCCATGTCGTCAATAAAGATGAGAACGATGTTTGGCTTGTCAGCGGCCAACGTTGAATTGGTGGCAATTGGCAGTGCGAGAAGCATAAGAAGGCTCACGCAGAGACGCGAAGACGCAAAGGATTTGTTTATCAAAGTTATTGGTGTTCTCATCTTATTCGTCAGGGTTGGAATTCTGGTTGAGATGTCTAAGGAAAAGATCTTTCAGCTCGATCTTCATTGGTGGGCCGGAATGAAGTTGGAAAGCAAGCAATCCCCTCTTTGCCGCCTTCGCGCGGTCGTCGTCGATGACATCGACAGCAAGATAACCGTTCAGCCAGTGCTGCAAGTGGTTTCCTTCGACGCGAATAACGACTGAGTTCCACCAGGCTCGTTTCAAGCCGGCGTTGATCTCGTCGGCATCACCAGTTTTGCCGATAATTTCTCTTTCGTCACCTTCTAGCAGATGGACTTTTTGACCGATCGATGCCAGATGTCCACCGCGACCGTTCTTCATCTCTTCAAGGACTGCGGTGGCTCCCGCTTTCGACGTTTGGATGTTGTACTGATATCCAGCGACGTTGTGGTTGCCGAGATCGCGACTGCGGTATTGAACGCCTGAGTTGCCACGCTGACGGGAAATGCGGAATTTTATTCGGAGTTCAAAGTCTTCGACCTCGCCACCGCGCCAGATTAAATAGCTGTGATGTTCCAGCGTCCGCCTTGATGTTGTTTCGCCGATGATCGTGCCGTTTGCAACTCGCCAGAGTTCGTCGCCACCATCCCACCCGGTCAAGTCCTTTCCATTGAAAGGCTTGATCCACCCTTCGGAAGACTTCGGTGGCGGTAGTTTTGCAGTGCCTTTTGGCTTGGGTCTTCGCTTCCGCGGGGACGCGGATTCGATCTTGGATTCATCCCAGCCGAAGCGTTTGAAGTAGGCGGTCATCGCCGCGTACATCTTCGCCGTTTGCTCAGGCTGTTCGGCGGCCAAGTTCTTGCGTTCGCCGATGTCTTCCTTGAGGTCGAACAAAAAGACCTTTCCCGTACTGATGTCTTTGATCAGCTTGTATCGGCCCTGCACGATCGCAATGTCGTGCGGGGCCCGCGGCTTGGAATGTTTGAAGACGAGGAAGTCATCTTTGCGGTCGACGGCTTCTTTGCCGCCGCTTTTGATGTGAGCTGTCAAGTTCGCGCCTTCGACACTAGCGGGTATCTGATCTGTTCCGCCTGCAAGACTCATGACCGTCGTAAAGATATCTGTGCCCACGACGGGAGCCGACGAATGAGCTCCGGCGGGAATATCGGGGCCGCGCACAATAAACGGAACGCGAATGCCGCCTTCGCTGACGGTGTACTTGTGGCTTCGCTGTGGAAAGGCCTTGTAGTAGCCGCGCTGGCGGACCGGTTTGCCGAGGTCCCGCTTCAGTTCGTAGCCATTGTCGGCTGTGTAGAAAACGTAAGTGTTGTCCGCGATTCCGAGTTCGTCGATCTGATCCAGAACCATGCCGATGCCGGCGTCGAGGTTTTCGTTCATCGCCGCCCACAGCGGACTGTTCTGATATGGCGTGGCTTTGTCAGCGTGCTCGGTTTCGTACTTTCTGATCGTCTCCGGTTTCGCCTCGAACCGCAGGTGGTTCGCGTAGTGGGATATCTGCAAGAAAAACGGCTTGCCAGCTTCGACCTGTTTCCTGATGAACTGATTACTGCGGCGACTCAGGTCGAATATCCGTTTTGGATCATCGCCATCATCCGAATTGCCCGTTCCATTGCTCGTGCTGCCGTCGCTCACGTCGAAACCGAGTGCTTCCGGCAAACGTCCGATGTGCCACTTTCCGAGATGAGCACAGACATAATCGGGGGCAATCTTCTTTAGAGTATATGCGAGCGACTCCTCGTTACGAGCGTGCCAGTCCCTGATCCCATCGGCTCCGAAAATCTTCAGACTCGCAGGACTGCGACCGAACTGAATCGCATGTCGCGTTGGGGAACACGTCGGAGCCGGTGCATACGCGTGAGAGAATCGCAGGCCCTGCACGGCAAGCTTGTCGAGATTCGGCGTCCGATAGTAAGTGCTTCCGGAACCTGGATCGTCAGGATCCATGCGTGTTGACAACGCATTCCAACCCTGATCATCGGCGAGGATCAAAACAAAGTTCGTTTTGCGGTCAGCGGCCAAGGTGGCTGAAGTAAATGACAGTCCCAACAGGAACACAACTAGGTATCTATCAGTCATGTTGTCTATCTCTTGTCTCCATTATGGTGCGAGTCATTGCTCCGGTGCCGGGCGATTGGATCGGTAGATGTGATCAACCACGATGTGTCCCCAGCCGCCGGAAAGTTGGTCGACGATTTGAATTCGAGCTGACTTGCCGTCCAGCTCGGAGACATCCCAACTGACCCAACGCATGACTTTCTTTCTTCCGGCTTTTTTGGTTGCATTGCCGCGCTTCTGGCGGAGCGACTG
>NYXM01000108.1 GCA_002685655.1 Planctomycetaceae bacterium | reverse complement strand
TTGTCAATCAACACGATGACACTCGGCGGTCTGGCCGTCGCCATGGGCGAACTGGTCGACGACGCGATTGTGGACGTCGAGAACATCTTCCGCCGATTACGTGAGAACCGCGCAAACGCCAATCCAAAGCCGCCACTGCTGGTGGTATTTCAAGCCAGCTGCGAAGTGCGGAATTCGATTGTCTATGGAACGATCATCGTCGTTCTGGTCTTCATCCCGTTGTTTGCACTAAGCGGTATGCCGGGACGCCTGTTTGCGCCACTGGGCATCGCGTACATCGTTTCCATCATCTCCTCGCTCTTGGTCTCGCTGACGGTCACGCCGGTGCTGAGCTACTGGATGCTGGGCAAGGCGCGGGTGTCAGCCGAGGAAAAAGATGGCTTTGTGCTGCGTGGTTTGAAGTGGTTCGCTGAGCGGGTGATGCATCTGAGTCTGCGTTGTGCGTGGCCGTTGCTACTGGCGGCGTCGGTCGCCGTGGCGATTGCGACTTGGGGTATGCTGCGGTTAGAAAGTGACTTTCTGCCGCCGTTCAATGAAGGTGCCGTACAGATCAATGTGTTGTTGCCGCCGGGAACGTCGCTGGCAACATCAAATGAAGTTGCCACCAAGGTGGAACAGCGTCTCCAGAAGATCGGAGATATCAAGTCGTTTGTTCGGAAGACGGGTCGCGCCGAAATGGACGAACATGCCGAAGGCGTCGGTGTCTCGGAAATGATCGCCACGGTTGATCCACATTCCACCCGATCGCGCGAAGAAGTGATTGAGGAGATTGGCGAGGCGCTTGAGGACATTCCAGGAATTGTCACGGCTGTCGAGCAGCCGCTGGCACATCTGATTTCACACATGCTATCCGGTGTGAAGGCCCAGGTTGCGATCAAGATTTACGGAGACGAACTGGACGTGCTCCGCCGCCAGGCAGAGAAGATCAAGGCCGCAATTGCCGATGTCGACGGCGTACGGCACCTGCAGGTTGAACAACAGGTTGATACCCAGCAACTGCGAATCGAGGCGGACGGTCGCAAGTTGGAATCATTTGGCCTGCGACGGTGGGACGTGAACGAATTTGTGGAAACGGCTATGCAAGGCGAAGTCGTCTCCGAGATACTCGACGGCCAGCGAACGTTTGACTTGTTGGTCAAGTTGGATGAATCCTACCGGGAAGATATGGAGGCCGTTCGACGCCTGGTGATCGACTTGCCGCAGGGAGGTTCGGTCAAGCTGGAGGATGTGGCCCGCATTTACAAATCAAGCGGGCCGAATACGATTAATCGCGAGAATGTCCGTCGACGGATTGTCGTGCAGTGCAACGTGCGCGAGCGCGGGCTGGTGGACGTTATCGAAGACATCAAGACGCGAATCGCACCGATCGAAGACAAACTGCGTTCTTCTGGCTACGACCTGGAGTACAGCGGGCAATTCGAAAGCCAACAAGCCGCGTCGCGGATGATCGGCTTGTTGTTCTGCCTTTCGTTGGTCGGAATGTTCTTGGTGCTGTTCAAGATGTTCGGTTCGGCGAATCTGGCACTGCAGGTCATGATTGCCCTGCCCATGGCGTTCATTGGTTCGGTAGCGGCAATCTATCTGACCGGTCAGACGCTGACGATCGCCAGCATGGTGGGCTTCGTGTCACTGTGCGGTATTGCTTCGCGGAATGGAATTCTACTGATCAATCATTACTTGCACCTCGTCAAGCACGAAGGCGAGTCGTGGACGAAGGAGATGATCGTTCGCGCGGGGAAGGATCGATTGGCACCCGTCTTGATGACCGCGCTCCCGTCCGGCATCGGCCTGGTACCGTTGGCGATGGCTGCTGGCGAACCCGGGAAAGAGATCCTCTATCCCGTGGCGACGGTCATTATTGGCGGTTTGATCAGCAGTACGTTGCTGGAATTCCTGGTCAGACCGGCCCTGTTTTGGCAGTTCGGCATGAGATCGGGAAGACGAGTCACCATGCAGAGCGATGCGCGGATCGAATTGATCGAGAAGTCTCCCAAGTGCGACGATGGGACTCACGAGATGTAGGCTGGAACAAACTCACAGACTGACTTCGTGTTGTCGCGATAGTAGCAGGCTCACTCCGTGGGCCGTCCGCCAGTCGCACGTTAATAACGTGTGGTTTTGGAACGGTTAAGGATCGTTCGAGGAATTACTGTCCGATAGTCGCCTTTCGCTCCGCGAAAGGAACGTGCTTTCGCGGAGCGAAAGACGACAATAAAAAATCGAACACTGCTAAGGCACACGAAGTGTGTCTGCTACCTTGCCGATGACGGTCTCTTGAGGCTCACCTTTGTCATCGACAGATTGACCGCCAAAGCCCTCAGTCTTCCGTCGGTCGACTGCGCCCGGTTTCACGTATTTTCTTCAGTTGCGCCAATAGCTTCTGGACGATTGCGGGCTCGTCTGCATATAGATTGTTGGTTTCACCCAAGTCATCGGCCAGGTTGTAAAGCTGACCTGGTGGGTCACCCGGTCCAGGTTTGATACGTCGAGGTTGCGAAAAACCACCTGACCCCAGGCCAGTGATCAACTTCCAATCACCAACGCGGATTGTCATCATGCCACCACCAGATCGGATGACCAGCGCATCACGGATGGGTTTCTCTTCTGGCTGAGTTCCCAGCAGGACACCCGAGATATCAAAACTATCGGGACCAACTCCGGCGATCAGTTCGGCATCAACGACCGAGGCGAAAGTCGCCAGCAAATCAGTGAAGCAGATTGTCTGATCGGTGACCGAAGCGGCTTTCACTTGTCCTGGCCAGCGCACGAGAAACGGCATACGATGCCCGCATTCCCAAGCGTCGGCTTTCATCCCACGCAGGCCGCCGGACGCATCGTGGCCAAACCGCTGGACATCGCTTTCATACCACACCGGACCATTGTCCGAAGTGAAAACCAGAAGCGTGTTGTCGGCCATGCCATGATCATCGATCGATTTCAGAACACGACCAACCATCGCATCGACCATCACGGCAAAGTCGCCATACATGCTCGCCGCGCTCCGCCCTCGGAACTTTGGCGATGGCAGCCAGGGCGTGTGCGGTGCCGGATAGGCGAGGTACAACATGAGCGGTTGATCGGTTCCTTTCGTTTTGTTGCGCGCGACGTGGTCTCCGATTACGCCAATGGCTTCGTCCGTGAAACGCGGCAAGACATTCTTCAGTTCCAGGTCCGGCGCGATGCCGCCTTCACGCCAGAAAGCGCCCTGAATGGGCGACCAGCCCTCGCTGTTGTTCGCAGCAATCCTATTTGTCGGTGGCGAGACCGCTTGGTTCCCGCGAATGTAGAAGTATGGCGGAATATCAGTCGATGCCCGGATGCCAAAGTATCGGTCAAAGCCACGATCAACGGGTCCGCCCGGCAGTGGCTTGTCATAACCATCCTCCTGGAAGCCAAGATGCCATTTTCCAACCATCGCCGTGTGATATCCCTGGGCCTGCAACAGCGACCCGATCGTCGTCTGGCCGGGCCCGATCAAAGGCTGTTTCGACCACCGCGAGACATTGGTGCGGAAAGGGTATCGCCCGGTCAACAATCCGTATCGAGACATGTGGCACAACGGACCGGGTGCGTGGGCGTCAGTGAAACGCATTCCGTCGCGCGCCAGCGAATCAATGTGCGGAGTCGGAATCTTCGAATCCGTGTTGTAGCACCCCGGGTCACCATAACCCATGTCGTCGACCATGATGATCACGATGTTCGGTCGCATCTCAGAATCAGCACCAAGAGCTGTGTTGACAACGACTTGTGACACCGCAGCCAAGACGAGCAATACGGCCAATGTAGTTATTCTGTGTGGTAGATGACGCTCTGGTTGTTGCTGGCGACACAACCGCCTAGCTGCATTGGGTTTCGTCAACATGGTTCGACCCTTTCGTCGCGGCGGTGCGCCGATCGTTCGTGTGAGGCAGGTTTCGCATTCTCGACATCATCTTTGGTGTTACTTGGGCAGTCAACCATTCACCGTTGAATCGCAGCGTTTCGGTTCGTTGCAACCGTTAGCAGCCTGTTGATTTTCATGCTTTGAGCACTTATAGAGTGGTAGATGATGATCCATTCTCGGGTGCCGATTCACACCAATTGGCATGTTCAAACGCCGCTCACAAGTGCACTGGAGAACCCGATGACAAAACAGTTTGTCGCCACTTCAACACGTCTAGTCGTGACGACTGTGCAGATCACTGTCGTCTCGTTCTTGCTGACAGTCTTCGTCATGAACTCGGCAGACCCGGTTCTCGCAACGGAACCGGTGACCGATTCAGGAACAGCGAACGACTGGCCTCAGTGGAGAGGACCAACGCGGGACGGTGTGGTCGTTGGATTCTCCATTCCCGAAATCTGGCCTAAATCGCTCGATGAACAATGGTCTGTAGAAGTTGGTGCAGGTTACTCGTCACCGGTGGTTGCCAACGGACTGGTCTATCAACTGAGCCGTGAAGACGACGAGGAACAAGTCCGCTGTCTGGAATTGCAAACAGGTAAGACGATCTGGCACGCCAGCTATCCAGCGAGCGGCGGAGTTCATCGCGCCGCGGCTTCTCACGGAATCGGACCCAAATCGACACCGGTGATCGCTCGGGGAAAGCTCTACACCCTGGGTATTGGCAGCATCTTGTCTTGTTTTAAAGCGGAAACAGGAGAGCTACTTTGGCGAAAGGCGTTCGACGGCCAGTTTCCGCAACCGGCTCCCTCGTGCGGGACATCAATGTCACCGCTGATCGAAGGCAATCTCTGCATTGTTCACGTTGGTCTTGACCGCCGCGGCGCGTTGTATGCATTTGACGCCGACACCGGACAACAACGATGGGAATACGCTGGTGATGGCCCGGGATACGGTTCGCCGATCGTTGCATCGCTGGGCGGCAAGCGGCAGATCGTCGCGCCGGTCTCCAAGTTCCTTGCGGGTATCCACATTCAGAGCGGCGATCTGCTCTGGCGAGAATCGTTTCCAACCTACAGCACACAGAACATCATCACCCCCGTTCAACACCGCGACATGATTATTATCGGGGGCATCGGGCAACCGATCGTGGCGCTGCGGCCCAACAAGGACGATGGGGCCACGACCGTCAAGAGAATCTGGGAAAACCAGGCGGACCCGTTGCACATGAGTTCGCCTGTCGTGCTCGGGGGCAAGCTGTTCGGACTGTCGCACACGAGGGCCGGGCATCTCTTCTGCCTCGACGCCAATACGGGCAAGGTCCTTTGGCGCGGAGAAGGACGATTCGCCAAGAGCGTGGCAATCCTGGTAGTAGACAATCTGCTGGCACTATTGACATCCGAGGGCAGCCTGATTTTTGCCAAGCCAACACCCATGGGCTTAGACCGCATCGCCGAGTATCACGTCGATCCCAACGGCCGCACATGGGCGCATCCGGTGCTGCTGGGAAACCGCATGCTGGTCAAAGGTGATGTGAATCTGAGCTGTTGGTCTCTTCCCTGAAAAATCCTCCAACGGCTTGCGTTTTTCGTTTGCTCACCGAACAATAAGACAAAACTGGACTGTGGCACATTAGTTTTGCGCCCGGAGGGTCGCAGCGAAAACGGACTCGGACGCTTTACATCCATCGATCCCGGCCCCAGGCCACTCGCAGCAGGGGAGATCCGTAATGAAACGGCTTACACACGTACCCATGGTGGTGGGATTGCTGGCATTTGGAGTCTTTCCATCGCTCGGTATCCCACAAGCGACCGGCGGCGAGACTGGCCGGGCGACCGTCATCAGCCGCGAGCAGATCGAAGCCGACTGGATTCGCCAGGACCAGGTACGAAACTTGCCGGCCGTTGGCGGCGGTGTAACGACCCGCGAAGACTCGGCGGGTGGCTGTGACGGAGTCAAGGACGGGCGGTGGGGATTCCACACCGGACAGGAGAACGAGCCTTGGTGGCAAGTGGACCTGGGCAAAGAAATGCCGCTGGACCAACTGCTGATTTACAACCGCTGCGACGGCAGCACAGAGCGGGCACTGCAGTTGAAGGTGCTCCTCTCCAGCGACGGCAAGGTCTGGACGACGGCGTATCAGCATGACGGCAGCATGTTCCGCGGCGTGACCGATGTCAGGCCACTTTCCGTGCGGTTGAAGGGGGCTAAAGCCCGGTTGGTTCGCATCCAATTGACCGGGAACCAGTTTCTGCATTTGGACGAGGTCGAGGTCTTCCCCACCACCAGCAATCGGAACGTCGCGCTGGGGAAACCGGCCGACCAGAGCAGCGTCAGTCGCTGGTCCACACGCAGCGCGACGGTCGCTGCCGTCGCGGATGCCTTTCCGGTGGACACGGTCATCGAGCAGGGCTTGAAGCTGGCCGCAAATCAGCGTGGGCTGGGGGCCGATGTGGGCGACCACGTCGCTCGACTCAAACAAATCGCCACGACCTGGAACGACCTTCCTCAAGACGCCTCGCCGGAGGCCCGTCGCGAGATTTATTTCCAAGCTCGCTGGACCGTACGCAAACTCGCGCTGGCCAATCCGCTGCTCGACTTCGATCAGTTGCTGTTCGTAAAGCGCGTCCCCAGCAGCTTCACGCACATGTCAGATCAGAACTACGGCTGGTTTTCTCGACCTGGCGGTGGGCTGTTCGTGCTGGATGGGCTGAAGCGCGAATCGCCCAGCTTGCGCTGCCTGACCGACCAGTTGCCGGCCGGCAACATTCTTGATCCCGACGTTTCCTACGACGGCACGAAAGTGCTGTTCGCCCATTGCAAGTTTTACCCGGGGTTGGCGGAGAAAAAGGACAAGCTAGACAAGTCGAAGATCGCCGAGGACGCGTTCTACCACCTGTACGAAATCAACCTGGACGGCAGCGGGCTGAAGCGTTTGACCCGGGGTAAGTACGACGATTTCTCCGGCCGTTATCTGCCTAGCGGCGAGATCGCGTTCTTGTCCACGCGCCGAGGCCAGTTCCTGCAGGCGGGCCGAACCAGCGCCGCAGTGACCCAGACCGGCGAACTGCCAGATTGTTACGTGCGCTGCGGAGGCGGGTCCGAGCGCCCGGTGGCCGTTTACACGCTGCAAGTCATGGATGCCGAAGGCGCGAACATGCGGACTATTTCACCCTTCGAGAATTTCGAGTGGACACCGAATGTCGCGAATGATGGCCGAATCCTGTACGCGCGCTGGGATTACGTGGACCGGGACAATATGCCGTACATGAGCCTATGGTCCACTATGCCCGACGGCACTGCGGCCCAGGCGGTGTACGGCAATTACACGGTCAGCCCGTACTGCACCTTCGAGGCGCGCAGCATCCCGAACTCGCACAAGCTCGTTTTCACGGCCTCGGCGCACCATGCGATCACCGGCGGTAGCCTAGTGCTGCTGGATCCGAGTCAAAGCGCCGACGGGCCCGGCTCACTGACGCGGCTGACTCCCGAAGTGCCCTTTCCCGAGGTCGAAGCCTGGCCAGCCACCTATTACGTCAACCCCTACCCGCTTTCGGAGCACCACTACCTGGTAGCCTGGAGCGACCAGCCATTGGCACCGGCATGGCCGCGCGTCAACCCGCCCAATGCGACGGGAATCTATCTGTACGACGCCCTCGGCAACCTGAACCTGATCTACCGAGACCCGGAGATCTCCAGTATGCATCCCCTGCCGATCCGGCCCCGCCGGCGCCCCCCGGCGGTACACGAACAGGCGTTGCGGGACATCAACCAGGAGGGCCGCATGTTGCTGGCAGACGTGTACCAGGGCCTGGGCGGCGTCCAGCGGGGTTCCATCCGGCGGTTGCGCATCGTAGGGGTGCCCGCCAAGACTCAGCCCACAATGAACAGTCCTGCGCTAGGCATCACCCGGGACGATCCGGGCAAGTTCGTGCTGGGCACCGTCCCGGTCGAAAAAGATGGATCGGCGTTCTTCCGCGTACCGGCCGGAGTACCGATCTTCCTGCAGGCGCTGAACAAGGACGGGAAGGCCGTCCAGACGATGCGCAGCGCGACTTACGTCCAGCCAGGCCAGACCTATACGTGCGTCGGATGTCACGAGCCACGCAATACCGCCCCCGCCAACCGGACGGCGCTGGCATCGCTTCGCGAACCCTCCCGAATCGCACCTGGGCCCGAAGGTTCCTGGCCGCTAGACTTCAACGTCCTGGTCCAGCCGGTGCTCGAGCAGCACTGTGTGCGCTGCCACCGCAAAGGCGCCGACGGGAGCCAGTTCGATCTGACCGCCGGCATTGCATACGAAACGCTCATCAGCTACGGGGGAGAACGGAGTTTGCGAAACCACGTCTTGACGGCTTATCGCCGAGGCCGCTCGACCGCCGGCGAGTGTGCTGCCCAGTCCAGCGCGTTGCTCCAATTGCTCGAGCAGGGTCACTATGACGTGACGCTGGACGCTGACGCCAGAGACCGGCTGATCACGTGGATGGACACGTATGCGCAGCGTGCCGGATCGTTCAGCCCAGACCAGCAACGCCGGCTGCGCGAGCTGCGTAAGCGGCTAGCCAGTATGCTGGGAACGTCCACGGATTGAGACTTCACCGCCTCGTTAGAGTCCACAGTGGTCTGCCATTCGTTCTAACAACCTGTTGTTCTATCTCGCCGAGTTCCTCTTTGCTGCACACTTGAAAATCGCGGACAATACGAACGTTCTCCTCAAGCTCTTCGAGTGTATGGGTTCCAACAATCGCGGTTGCAAACCCATGACTCAATACATATCGCAATGCCGTCTCGGCGCTGAACTTCTGTTGATGAATGATGGCGGCTCCGTCGCTGGCAAATACTTTCATCGCGATCTTTCCAATCGAGCGATGGCCGTTCAAGATCTGTTTGCCATGTCCGCCACTGGCTTGGTCGGCCACGTTGAAAGTCATGAGCAGAGTATCCATCTCGATTCCCGAATCCTTGCATCGGCTGAGCACTTCCTCAATCACTTTGCGGCTCGTATGGACGGTGATACCGATAAAGCGGACGGCTCCTTGTTCCTTCGCCTTTTGAAATACCTCGATGGCACGATCCTTCTTAAAGATTGTCTCGACCTGCTGGAGGGTGGCGATGTTATGGATCTGCCACAGGTCGATCTGCTCCGTCTGCAGTCGCTTGAGGCTCTGTTCCAGTTCGCGGCGTAACTGATCGCCTGAAACATGACATTTGTCACACTTTGTGGCCAGAAACATCTCCTTTCGCCGCGCTGCCACAACGTCGCCGATGATTGACTCGCTGGCGCCGTATCCGGCACACGTGTCGATGTAGTTGATTCCAAGATCGAGCGCTCGGTGCAGGATCTGCTCCGCTTTTTCGCGAATCTCGGGCCTCTCGCTCGTGCCGCGGATCTGGGGGTTCCGTCCGCGACCGCCACCACCAACGCCGAGAATCGACACCTCCACTCCAGTACCACCCAGCTTTCGCATGGGCATCTGTTTCTTGGAATTGCCTGCCGACGGTTGTGGCGTCGGTCGCCCGGTCCGCTCATCTCCCCTGGTCTGTTGCGCAGCCCCGAGTGAGGCTGTCAGTACGGAGCCCAGGCCGATCTCACTGGATTCAGTGAGAAACTTTCGCCTCGTTACGTCTTGGTTGTCTTTTGCCATGAGTGCTGGTGCTCCTCTTTCACCGATGCCACCCGGCATCTCGCCCGTCCAGCTTCATCTCCAACCTGGTACTTTGTCAAGACTAAGAATTAGGCTTGCCGAGCCTGATTGTCGTGGTTCGCTCCGCGAACCAAACGTTTTGATCGCAGCGATCAAAGACTATCTCGCCAGGAGACCATTCTCCTTCAACCCCAAAATCAAAACTGGAATAGCACTGGTCGTCAGAGAGTTCAAGTTATTGTGCATGACGGACGCACAGACTTTCTCCCGAACGGTCCACCTACGGGGAGAGAACAGTGGAAGTGCAGTTATGGTAGGCTACAGTTGATCTTTGATCAAATTCGCGGAGAGCACGCAATCATGGCGAGCAGAGAATTTTGCAGCTGCAGTGAGCGGAGGCCCGGCATGAGATATCGAATCGCAATTGCGTGGTGCGTCTTCTACATCTGCTGCGCAGTACCCGGTCAGGTCTGCGTCAGAGCTTCCGACTCGTTCGCCGTGGATTATGCGGCGATACGCGGCGCCAACTACGTGCCGAGCTATGCCAGCACTAGCATCGGAACCTGGACCGACTTTCAAGTCGAGGCGGTAGACCGCGAACTGGCATTTGCAAAGCGCCTGCGACTCAACTCCGTCCGTGTTTTTTTACAGTATGTGGCCTACGAAAAGGACCCCGCCAAGTTTCTACAGCACCTCGAGCAATTCGTCGCAATCGCCGGTAGGCACGAAATTCGCCCCATGTTCGTACTGTTTGATTCGTGCTTTGGCAAGGAACCTATGGTCCAAGATGCGAATTCCGAAATGTGGGTCAACAATCCGGGATTCAGTCGAATTGCATCGGACGACTGGTCACGGCTCGAGGCGTATGTCAACGATGTAGTCACGACATTCGCGGAAAATCCACAGGTTCTCATGTGGGACATCATGAACGAACCGATGGCCGATTTCGAGCATGTGACTCGGCAAGAGAGAAATCGGATCTGGAAATTCTGTCGCCACTTCTGCCGGATTGTGAAAACGAAGGACCCCAACCACACGATCACCGTCGGCCATGCGGTTGTGGAGTATATTCCCAAGACCGCCGACCTGGTCGACGTCCTATCGATCCATTCTTATGCGCGTTATGAAGACTGGCTTCAGCAAGACGTCGACCTCGCCTGGAATTACGGTCGGAAGTTCGGAAAACCGGTAATCGTAACCGAGTTCGGCAACCCAGGTGCGGGACAGAAATACGAAATGGCATTGGACGTGATCGAACGAAACGAGCTGGGGTTCTATTTCTGGGAACTGATGATTTCGAAGGTCATGTTCAAGGATATGGCGGGATTGATCTATCCGGATGGCACGGTGCGCCAGCTGGGGCCAGTCGCCCGTTTGTTGCACGAGAAATACGATTCGGCGACAGACGAGCCGCCAGTCATCCACGATTTCCGACAACGGACAAAGGGCGGCATTCCGCTGAAGCAACCACGCGATGCAACACCCCTGCGTGTTTTCCTTTCGCAGCCTGGCCAGTGGAGGCCGTTCGTCGACAAGGCGGCAGCTGCACCACGGACAAAGGCGAACATCACCGCGGCGATCCCCACACTTGCCCTGCTGGGTCGTTACCTGGGCCGACCAGATCCTGAGGCGCAAGAGGTCTTTGAACTTGCGTTGAGTATTCCCCACCATTTTCGACTGGGAAGAGAAGAGCAAGCGGTCCAGGATTTCGAGAAACTGGTTCGCATAGTCTCCCGCACCCTAAAATCACCCAATCCGAGATTCGCACCGGGCAACTGAACGAGTACGGGAGCGTATCAAATACGGGCACGTTCCCTTTTTGGCTGCGGCACTGCCGTGTTGGGTTTCGGTGATCACCAAGGTCGGTGCTGCTTCTGTTTTCTTGATGCCATAGCTTGATTCCGGTGACGCTTGCCAAATACAATCAGGGCAAGCGCGGACCACATCTTCCAGATCCG
The DNA here is from genome assembly GCA_002685655.1 of Planctomycetaceae bacterium. Next base: position 2,720 of record NYXM01000108.1, on the reverse strand, counting down.
ATCGGAGCGGCGCGTTTCCTGCGTTGTCTAAATTCACTTATCTGTGTGACTCAAGATCAGAAGGAGCAAGTGATGCGAAAAACAGGTGCTGTAGCATGTACGGTCGTCGTAGGTTTGTTGTTGAGTGTCGGGGTTGCCAAGGCGGCTGATATCTGGGGCTTAAAAGTAGGCACACCGAACTTGAAATCGGTCGGTCCATTGGCATTCGGCCCGGATGGAATTCTGCTGGTCGGTGACACGAAAGCGGCAGCCGTTTTCGCGATTGCTACGGGCGACACCTCCGGGGCGCCGGCGAAAGTGCAACTGAACATCGATGATCTCAACGGAAAGGTCGCCGATCTGCTCGGCGCGAGCCCGCAAGACATCCAGATCAAAGACATGGCCGTTAATCCACTGAGCGGAAATCTCTACCTGTCCTTGTCAAAGAAGCAAGGGCCGGCTGAAGCGCCGGCCTTGTTGCGGATCGATGCGACGGGGAAGCTGAGCGAGGTATCACTCAAGAAAGTCGGCTTCTCCAGTGTAACCCTACCCAATCCGGTTGAGGACAAAGTGACTGGAGAGGGACGTCGTCGTCGGAATCGCCGTGACGAGTCGATCACCGATCTGGCATTTGCCGAGGGCAAGGTTCTCCTTTCCGGCCTCACCAATGAAGCATCTCCTTCGAATGTGCGCGAGATTCCGTTTCCATTTATCGCGGCGGATCCAGGAATAAACATCGAAATCTATCACGGGGCACATGGTCGCTACGAAGATGACGCGGTCGTCCGCACGTTTGTGCCATTCAACATCGGCGGTGAGCCGAATCTACTGGCGGGATTCACCTGTACGCCGCTCGTCAAGTTTCCCCTCGCGAGCTTGTCCGCCGGCAAGAAAACGCGTGGAACCACGGTGGCTGAATTAGGAAACCGCAACCGGCCGCTGGACATGATCGTTTACAAGAAGGGTGGCAAGAATTTCTTGCTCACGGCCAACAGCAGCCGAGGCGTGATGAAGATCAGCACGGAGAAGATCGAGCGACAAGAAGGGATTACGAAAAGGATTGGGGGCGGCGGCACGGCCGGCCAGTCCTTCGAAACGATCGAAGAGCTTAAGGGCGTCGTGCAACTGGATCGTCTGAACGATCAAAATGCTGTAATCCTCGTGCAGACCGACAGTGGTTCGCAAGACTTAAGAACGGTCGCCCTTCCGTGACAGGATCATCGCGGCAGATCGCACAACGGACCGGCTTCTCGATAGTTCATCGAGAAGCCGGTTTTCGCATTTATTGGTGCGACTCCTGTGTCATGGTCGCGAGCAATGCCAACGTGGCCCAGCCGGTAGTCGCTATCCGTTGAGCGTAGCTCTCCGCGTTGGCAGGTCGAGTGGTTTCCGGCCAAGATCCATCGTCGAACTGGCCTTCCATCAAATAGCGGTGTCCTCTTTGGATCATCTGCCGCCGTTTGGCATCGTCGCCGAGTTGAGACAACCCCAACAACACAACGGCGGTATCAAACGGCTCAGGCGCGGAAATAACGAACGGCCCCCAGCCGCCGGATCTGTCTTGTGCTTCCTGTATCAGACCCACACACAGCCGCCGCTGCCTGACCGCGGCGTGATCCTTGCTCGTCCCCAAACCGATCAACGTTGCCGCGGCGTCGAGAACCGTTTTTGGCCGGTGGGTGCGCAGCCAGCTGTCGGCCTTCTCGATATGCGGCTTGAATCGCTTCCGATCGGCTGATGTTAAGACTCGCAACGAAATGGCCGTTGCCAGAAATGTTCCATACGTGATAGGCGAGCCAACCGTTCCGTCTGCAACGATCCGCCACGATCCGTCAGCGTGTTGATATTCGGCGACAGTCTTGGCGGCTTGCAGCAACGGGGCCTTTTCGTCGACTGCGTCCGTTTCCATCATGTCGAGCAGAGCAAAGCTGAACTGGATCGCAGCCAGTTTCTTACCGCCAAGTTCGCCATCGTCGCGATTGTGCCTCCATCGATCAGGTCGAGTGAGCCAATCTGTCGTATCGGCCAGAGCTCCGCGGTCGACTCGAAAGCCCAGCCGGGCAGCCGTATACAAAGCCCGTGCGGCATCGCCGTTGTTGTGACATGAGTAACAGTTGTTTTCGATAGACCACTGAGGAACTTCGCGGCTCAAAAAAGACAAGGCGCGCTGGATTGACTCTGCCTGCACCTTTGAATGATCCGACTGTCCGAACGTATCCGTGCTGCTGAAGGCAACAAGCAAGGCGCAGATTCGGCAAAGCCAAGTTTTCATCAGATCGGTCGTTAGCAATGTGTCAGGACAAATGCTATTGGGGAAACACCATTGGTGATCGAGTTGGCATGGCGGAAGGCTCGACCCCCAATACAGATACAGTAAACGTGCCGCTTGCCGGACGCAAGCGCCAGTTGCCGATGATGGACGGCGAGCAAGTAGCTGCGAAATGACTGCAAGAAACGCTGCGATAGTTCCTTTGGATCTACAAACCGCTTTCTATGCAAATTCGTCGTGGCCCAGAATGCCGTTATGGTTGTTGTCCCCGAAATATGGGGCGATCTTACGACGAAGCGTAGTCAGTAAGCTATGTTTGAAATGGAGTTCTGATATGCGCCATGTAACCGAACCTCCGGTGACCGCATCGATTCTAAGGATCGTTCGAGGAATTACTGTCCGATAGTCGCCTTTCGCTCCGCGAAAGGAGCGTGCTTTCGCGGAGCGAAAGACGACAATAAAAGATCGGACA
>NYXM01000107.1 GCA_002685655.1 Planctomycetaceae bacterium | reverse complement strand
TCGCACGCAACAAGCCTATGAAATCGCTCTCTATCACAACCTCGGAGCACTTCCTCAACCTGACTTCACCCACAGATTCTTCTGAGGAGGCGGAAAGAAAGACCACAACTTTGGTCGAGGCGGCATTCGGAGGTACCGTTGCGGTGATGCGGTGCTTCTTCCAATCAGCGTCATTCGAAAGGTCGTCGACATTCGGCAAGATCGGCTTGCCGGCCATGTCCAGGCTCATGATGCCCACATAGCAGTTGTTGTGCTGGCGGCCCTCTTGCTTGACGCTCTTGGCGCGCGATTCAAATTCGAGCGTGTAGCTTTCACCGGGCCTTGCGGCAAACTCCTGGCTGACCGAATGCCAGGCCAAGGTCGACGCGTCGCCCCGCAGCATCAGGGCTGGGCCCTTGATCGGCTTAACTTCCGACTTGGGCGAATCGCCGCCGTTCATCGCACCGATTTCGACCTTCCAACCATCCGGCAGACCGTCCGTCCATTGCAGAAAGTCGCCGTTGCTGATCAGCGAATCGGCACCGTATGCGCTGACGCTGGACAGGAACAGCGGATGAATGGCCACGGACAGGCCGATTATGGCGCAGAGTTCTGTGGTGTGTCTCATGGCAAGGCTCCTCCATCATTTTTCGCGGGTCTTGAACGTGTATCGGATCGGCTCCAACGGAATGCCGGCCGCGCTCTGGAAGTTCTTATGCGAAGGGCTGTTCAGGCCCAGACGGTATTCCCAATCTGGCTTCAGATCCACCGGCAGCACGCAGGTCTTGCCATCCTCGGACCACTGCGGTCGCCGGCCGGAGGGAATCTTGGGAAACCGCGCTCCACCGCCAGTCCAGGAAAACCCGCCGCCCATGGGAACGCTGAAGGTAACTCGTATTTCCTTCAGCCCGGAATCGACATCCGTGGCTCCGTTCGGCGGAATCAGAGCGACGATCTGCGGTTTTTTGGTGCGGTTCTTTACTTCTTCGCTGGCACCCGTGGTGGCGAAGTAAATCGCCGATGGCTGGACGGAGACTCCCGAACTGCTCTTGAAATTCTGAAAACTGGTGGAATTGATGCCGACGCGATAGTAGCGGGCCGCCTTGAGTTCAACCGGCAGCGCGCAGGTCCGCTTGTCACGCCATTGCACTTTCTGGCCGGCGCGGCTGGGAGGGAAATCCTCGCCGCCGCCTGTCCACGAGAAACCCGCACTCATGTCGCGATCGAACGTGATTGTGATCTCGGTGATCGCTGGATCGATGTCGGTGGCGCCGACCTTGGGCGAAGTGCTCACGATGCGAGGCAGGTCCGCGCTGGAAACAGCTCCGCCCGATTTGAGGCGCGAGTCGTCAACAGTGGATTTGTCCGACTGCGGTTTCGCTGGTTCTTGTCCGACATCTTCAGCCGCCTCTGTGGGCAGCACTCGCGTACCGGCAATCGGCACAACCACACACAGAAAACTACACATGAAGACAATCGACAGTGAGTAACGCATACGAGTCATTAGTGTCCTCCTCGGATCTAAAATTCCGTGAATACGCTGTTCCAGGTTTCCGCGCCGCGATAGTAATCCGATCGCTGCAGGGACTGCGCGCCGCGATTGATACAATTCGGAAAGTTCAAACAACGTACGGCCATACTCGGTCCGCTCGCTGCTCAACAGCACATAGTTGTCACACACCTCTTCGCGGGCTGTTGCGACCTGACGGTTTACGGCGTGCAACAACGGGTGCGGCCAATACAGAATCTGGGCGAAGCGTTGAACCAGACCCGTTAGACAGTCGCACCGCATGACGTGAGCACACTCGTGCAGCAGCAGATGCCGCAGCTCACAGTCGCTGGCTGAATCGACCAACATGTCGGGCAGCAGCACGACGGGCTGCACAGTGCCCACCGTGATGGGACCGGGTGCGCCGGCCGAACAAGCCAGGACAGGCGCACGGTTCATCCCCAGGTTTCGCAAGACAGACCGCAGCACCGCCGCAACACGCTTGTCCGTAAGCGGCCGCGCGTCGCGTCTCAGCCGACTCACCACCCGCCAGCCGTGCAACAACCGGCCCAGCAACACCAGTCCAACCGTCAACCAGATCGCCGCAACCGCCCCACCAGCAACGCGCAGGCTTTCGGAATCGGCGAGCAACCCAGTTGCTCGCCGAGCACTGCTGTTGTTTGTTGGCGAACTCACTGGCGAGCTTGCCGGCTGCTCAGCAGCGAATTCGTTGAAGGGATCTTCCAAGACCATGCCCGCCAGCCCGCTGCCGTTAGTGTTGGTGCTGCCGTTGGTGTCCGTGTCAGCGTTGACTGCGAGTTCGCCTTCCGCCACTGCCGCTGGCAGCACCGCGTCACTGTCTACCTGCAACTCGGCCGCCGGCAGTTCGACCAGCCGGACACCGCACAAGTCGAACGTGACCGTCAACACCGGGCTGACGAGACAGCTCAATAGTGCGCAGACCAACACGCCATGTCTTAGCGCCGGCCGGTGTCTGGCAAAACACTGGACAAACAGCAATGCGGCAGCAGAGATCAGCGTTGATTGAATCAACACGCTCGTCACGATCCAGGCAACGCGGTCGCCCGGATAGAGTTGCAGCAATAAGTTCATGGTTTCTTCTTTCGCTGTTCCGGTTCCGCTTCGTCGAGCATGGCTCGAATCCGATCGGCTTCCATCTTCGTAACGCCGCGATCCTCAAGCAGCGCCATGACCAGCCCTTCGGCCGAACCGCCAAACGTGGTGTCAACCAGTTGCCGTACCATTTGCCCGATGGTAGCAGTGCGTAGCCGCGTCGCTGAATAGAAAAACGTGCGGCCCACGGTGCGGTGTTTCAGCCAGCCCTTGGCTTCCAGACGCGTCAACGTCGTCAGCACGGTGTTGCGAGCGACGGGGCGGCGAGTCGACAGGATCTCCCACGCTTCGCTGACCGCAACCTCGCCACGGTCCCAAACGATCTCCATGATTTCCAACTGTGCCGACGAAAGCGGCGGCGGACTCTTCTTTATTGCCACACAGGGCCTCCTTTAACAATGTATGTAGGCATGATACCGACATGTGTAGGCAATGTCAAGTAGCGGAGATTTTTTATTCAGACGGGAATTGTGGGGCGACCCTACTATTTGGGTTCGGCGTCGATTGCGAAACGCTCGCCGCCGTCTTCACCGGTCCCGATGCACGTCCTTCGCGTCAGTGATTACGACCAGCGCGGGCTCGTCGATCTCTCGGAAGCCTCCTGCTGTATCTCGACATACGTCTCGACACTCGGACTCACGTGGCTGATAGTTGACATAGTAAACTATTGATGATAGGATGCTATTGAGTGAGGTGGGAACAATGCCGAATGATCAGAGAGAAATCACACTTCTGGCCATCGAACAGGTTACGCAACTGGCGGCCCTGTTCGGAAAACGCCGTGCCCAACTCGCAGGCCGTGTGGGCTTGACCGACGCCCAGTGGCGGATTCTGGAAGGCATCTCCACCGAACACTTCATGCCGTCCCTGTTCGCCAAAGAACAGGACAACACACGTGGGGCCGTCTCTAAGATCATCCGGAATCTACTCGACAAGAAGCTGGTGCGCGTCTCGATCTCAGACGAGGATGGCCGTCAGCGAGAGTATCAACTGACGCGGAAAGGCGAGCGAACCATGCAACGGCTCCGGGAACTCCGTGAGAAAGCGATCGGTTTGATCTGGGACGGCCTTTCTCGAGAAGACTTTGAGGCATTCACACGTTTGAACGGTGTGCTGATCGAAAGAATGCGCGCGTACGCCGCGAAAGAGGATTAGTATTCCATGACAAAGCACTCATCAGATCGATCCGCAGAGGTGCATCGCATCGAGTTCGACGGAGCGCGCTACCGTCGGGCTTCCACCCATCAGAAGGAATGGGGATCTCGGCTAATCTCCGAACTCGTTTTCCAGGGGAACGAGGACGTTCTTGACGTCGGATGCGGCGATGGAGTGTTGACGGCACAACTGGCCGACCTCGTTCCTGCCGGCCGGGTGCTGGGAATCGACGCTTCCTCGAGCATGATCGATACCGCCCGAACAAATGTGCGACCAAATCTGTCGTTTCTCCTGTTGGACGTCACACAGGCCGAGTTCTCGAACGAGTTCGATATCGTCTTCTCAAATGCCACTCTGCATTGGGTCCACGATCACGGGAATCTTTTGCAGATACTGCATCGCGCACTGAAGGATGGTGGAGTTCTCAGGACAAATTTCGGAGCGGACGGAAACTGTCCGACCTTCTTTCGAGTTGCGCGACAGTTGATGGACTCGGATGTATTCCGCAGTGCATTCCGAGGGTTTCGCTGGCCCTATTTCATGCCGCTCGTCGAAAGCTACGAACGACTGGTCATGGACTCTCCGTTCGCGGACGTGAGAGTTTGGGGAGAAAATGCCGATCGGCATTTCCCCGATGTGGCTACGATGCTGCGATGGCTTGATCAGCCCGCCATCCTGCCGTTCAAACGCCAACTCGACTCAGAGACGGCGGAACGGTTTCACGCCGCCGTGGCGGCACGCATGGAGAGGGAGACGATTCAGCCCGATGGAACATGCTTCGAGGCCTTTGAGCGTGTCAACGTGTTTGCGCGGAAGCAATCGAATCTCTGATGACAAGGCGATGCGGGAACGGCAGGAGTTCGTTGAACTACCAACACGGCAGGATTACGTCGTCGATTTGATGACGGTGAAGGTTCCGCACGGACAAATGGTGTTTTGATTGATAAGATGGCAAGTTGGGGCGACTTGGCGCAAACCGTTGCTGGACTTAGGTCAACGGCGAGACCGTGTAGGGAACGGAATAGGGGATGAGTCCAATTTATTCGTAATTGGGCTCATCCCCTTTTCGGCATTCGTTCTTGTTTTGCCCTCTCATTCATCGGTCTTCATTCGTCTTGATTCCAAACACCTTCGCCAGCCAGGGCACAGCCAGCTCGGGGTGAAAACGATGGTTCGAAACGTCGACATTGGCATACTTGAAGTACTCTTCCGCACTGAGGCCTTCCGGAATCGGCTGATCATCCAAGGGCCGCCGATCGGGGTTGGCGTACTTCTTGTAGTAATAGACCTTCAGGTTTCCCAGCGCGCCCTGCAATTCATAGGCGGCGCGAATTCGGCCAAGCTGATTGGTGCGGCCGCCTTCGGTAAACAGCAAGTGCCTCGGTGCCAAGGCAGCCTGGATATCCGGCGCGTCGAACCAGGCATACATCCCCGGGACAATATGCCATGCCGTAGATGAGTAGCCGCTCATCGCGATGGACCGTTCCCGCCAATTGCAACAGAAATCATTGTGGATAACGGCGCTGACCAAGTCGGGGTTCAGCAAACCAACGATATCGGCCGGGTCGGAGCCAAGCGAGAGGCCGCATGTCGCCATGCGGCTTGAGTCCACGAAGTCTTGCGTCGCAAGCCATTTGACGATGTGGGTCTTTTGGAAGACGGAGATGCCAAGGTAATTGCGGCCCGCCCAAATTGCGCTGTTGGAAACCTCTGTGACGTTGCGAAGGGCGCTGCGTGCTTCGGCTTTCGCGGGGTTATCGATCGCGAGCGACACCATTCCCTGACGCGCATAGTGTAGGGCAAACCTATTGTCGCGTCGTTTGCGAGCATCCCACTGGTTCTTCCAGCCCTGAAGCTCGGGCTCGCCGGCGAGGGATTCCTTGCTGCCGCTGGAACCGGGGAAACACATGACAGCCGGCGCCGGCGATTGGGCGCTGGCGCCGCCGGGCAGCAATATCAGAAAAGGCACAACACAGTGCGGCTCCGGATAGGCTTCCCATCGTTGGAGTTGATAGCCGTCGCGTTGCTCGACTGAGATGCGTTTGGGCTCTGGTTGCAGGGGAATATCGGGAAACGCCATGAGTTCGAGCGCCTTGGCGCGGAGCTTCTCGCGCCAAACGGGAAACTCACGCGCTTCCATGCTGGCGTCGAAAGCGAGTTTCGGCTTGTTCGATTTGATGTACGTATGCATGAAGCCCGCTGTATCGACAAAGCGTCCGTCCTCACGATCGGTAACAAAGGTCTTGTGGACGCTCGATTCCGCCGGATCTTCACGGACCGCGGCAGCGTCTGACTGGACTCCCTTGAACATGGCCGCACCAACAACTCCGCTGCTGCACATTCCAACGAATTCACGTCTCTTGATGTGTTTCATTCTCGTCCTCCCATTGGAAACCACACGCGTTCAGCTGACTATTCTGTAACCGTTCACGATTTGGACATAATGTCGTTGCTCGCTCCGTCATAGCGGAACCAATTTCACGTCCCCGGAAAAACCAGAATAGCGGTTTTCAGCATTCCGTGAACGGTAACCTGTTTCAGAAACCCGTGCGATTTGAGACATTTCGTAAGAGGACCCCTTTTCGGCAATCTAGCCACCGACAGAGGCGGAAAACCACCACGAAGGACACGAAGAGCACGAAGGACACGAAGGACACGAAGAGCACGAAGACTTCAGAGGACGAGACGTTTGATGCCGTCCTTCAGAGTCGTGACGTTAAAGTTCATCAGCAAACCGATCTTCACCTCGGCCAGTTTCATATAAGTCAACAGTTGTGCCTCGTGGATACGTTTGATCTCGTCCACACTCTTCCGTTCGACGCTGAGTTTATTTTCCACGAGTACATCAAGTCGGTAGCCACAGTCCAGTCGGATCCCTTTGTACTGGACTGGCTGCGGGTGCCCACCTCGAACACACTCACAATGTTCGGATGCTTCAACTGGGCAGCGGCACGCGCGTCGCGCAAAAACAGTTCCGCTTCGGATTCGGAAAGCTGTTCTTTCCGGGGAATTTTGATGGCGACGAAGCGATCCAGCTTGGTGTCCTTCGCTTTCCATACAGCACCAAAGTGTCCAATACCCAGTTGCTCGATCAACTCGAAATGGGCAATCGCCCTCGTTACAGGCCGATAGCTCTGTGTTTCATCATGACCCAACAGGTTAAAACTGCTGCCGCAGGAGGGGCATACCACGTCAGTGAAGCCGGAGTCTTCTATGACTTCGATGGGATTGTGGCAGTGTGGGCAGCGGATGTGCATGCTGTTGGACCAGTGTTAAACAAAGCATTAGTCCGCGACAGGCAAAGGTATGCCTCCAGCCTAACAAATGGGGTAGGGAGAATCTCGTTGTTGCTTGGCCCGTGCTACTTCGCAAACCGCAATGTAATGCCTGGCCGAACCTGACTCTCGACGTAGCTGACGTGGTTCCTCCCGACACGATCGGCGTCAATCAACAGCACTTCGTCTCCATTGTTGTTCAGTGGCATGGAGACGTCGGTCATGGTTACGATCAGCGGCTTGCCTGGCTCTACAGCGCCTGCCAGCAAGTACACATTGTCAGCTTTGTCGATCAACCTCCAGCCTCGTAGGTTCACCGCCTTATCCGTTGAATTCCCGATAGTGACCTGTTCGTTTCTGTCAGCGAGTTCAGAATCAAGATCCTCATGCTGAGACGAACGATGTCACGAGTAGCAAGATTAACAGCAACAAGATTACGGCACCAAAGCTAATTCCGATGATCAGCTTGATCTTGGCGGACTGGAATCTCTGCTCAAGGCTTCCGCGAAGTACGTTGGGGGCGAGCAACATCGGTTGAGCTCTGGCAATCGAATTCCATTGGATGAGGCGAATTAAGTACCAAGGACCGATAATGAGCGCTCCCAAACCGGTGCAGACAATGCACATGATGATTGCCAACCAGAACTGGCCCGCATCCTTTATGATCGCTTCGATCATCTTTAGTGACGTTGGGTCGAAATTTCCCTGTGATGCGGCAGTAGAGTCCGTTTCCGGCGCGGCGTATGGATTTGGCTGGTCACTGGTCACGTTCTTTCCCTCTACCGATTTATCAACGGATACGACTCGACAGTCGTCACGATATCGCCGACGGATGTGCAGTGCAATCGTTTAGAGACTATTCACTGTCGTCTTGCCGTTCATCTCGCTCAAGCCTGTCTGCATTCGAGTGCAACGTCCCTGCGACTCGATACGCTTGTGTGGCCAGTTCGGTAAGTTCACGCCGCATCTCGGACTCGAAGCTGATTTCCATTTCATCTCTCTCACTTCGTAGCTGGCACGACGATATTTGATCTTCATGCCCACTGCGGTCGCCCAACGCTTAGCATGGCCGTCGCCGACGTAAACAAGGCGAACGACGTTGAACAACTAACTGATTCTATTACGCCGCCGCCCGTTGCGAAACACCGAAGGCGATCCGCGAAGCGGACTTTGCGGCCATGTTGGCCGTGGCTTACAACTGCGGTGCCGGGCGTTTCTTTCGATAGGGTCTTAGCGTTGCTCTAGGCTGCGCCAAAGTTAGTATTGCTTGAGCTGGGCGATCGTTCGGGTTTTGTTTACGCTTTTCTATTCCGACAGGGCGATGCGACGCTGAG
>NYXM01000106.1 GCA_002685655.1 Planctomycetaceae bacterium | reverse complement strand
TTGTTCACGATGGCTAAACCAAAAAAGAGTGCCTAGCCTGGGTAGGTTCTCCCCAACGGCAGCTGAGAAAATCCTGAAAACCTCCCAAGACTGGGTGCGACGACGATTCGTCGCGCCCTTTTTTGGTTGGCGGCCGTCGCGTCATGAGCAGGTCCCTATTGCATAGAAAAAATTCGGCACCGTGTCGTTTCAGCTGCAATTCCAACAGGCGGCGTGCCTCGCGAAGGTATCTTGTTTATGGCGTGATGGGAAAATAGAATCACCCGCTGCCATTAATTCCCACGGCAGAACCTGTCGGTTCGACCTGCATTCAATAACGAGGAGTCACGTTGTGTCCAGTGATAATCCCTATCAGCCACCGCAAGTCGCGGACCCCATTTTGAAGCCGCAGGAGCTCGACAAAAGTGGCATCTGGCGACAGGGCTCGCTGCTAGTCATGCGTAAGGATGCCGCGCTGCCCGATCGCTGTATAAAAAGCAATGTGCTAACGGATCGCAAACTCAAACGGAGCCTGAATTGGCATCACCCGGCGATCTTCTTGAGTATTCTGATCAGCATCTGCATTTATATTATCCTCGCGCTCATCCTTTCCAAGAAAGCAACCATCTACATCGGCCTCAGCGACGAGTGGTTCGCCAAGCGTGGTCGCGCCATGATGATCGGTTGGGGGTCGGTTTTGGCATCGATCGCAATGGTCATCGTTGGAGCTGCCATGGTCGACCGGAACGGTGCTTTCGGAATCCTGATCATCGCAGGCCTGGTCCTGTTTCTTTTCGGTGCGATCTACGGCCTGGTGGCCTCACGGATGGTCTCGCCGACAAAGATCGACGACGCCTACGTCTGGCTCAAGGGTGCCAACGCCGAGTATCTAGCGTCATTTCCAGCCTGGCCAGGCTAGTGAGGCTGTGCCTTAGACCGATGCGAGCTACCGCTCGGATTGGTTCGAGGCTCTCTTGGTCACGGTTGCACCGTGCGCGCGTGTTTGATAGTAGCGGGCTACACTCCGTGTGCCGTCTACCGCTACGGCACACGGAGTGCGCCTGCTCTTTTGGTTGGCGGCCGTCGCGCTGCATTAAGCAAGCCGCCGTAACACCTCGATGCCACGCTCGATAACGGCATCGGTGGCTGCATACGAGATGCGAAAGTGCGTATCGTGCCGGCTGAAGATGCTGCCGGGAATAATCAATAGGTTCTCTTCGATCACGCGAGTCACGAATTCGCTTCCGCGGCCACCAGGTGCTCTTGGAAAAGCATAAAATGCGCCTCGCGGGGTGACCAACTCGTAACGATCCGAAAGCCCATCAACCAGTAAATCGCGTTTGTGTCGATAATCCTCGACATGGCCGTCGAGCTTGACGTCCATCGCCACGGCTGCTGCCCATTGTGCGGGCTGCGGTGCGCAGACAAACGAGTATTGCTGCAGCTTGATCATCGTGTTGATGACTTCCGCCGGACCGTGTACGAAGCCAACACGCCAACCGGTCATAGCGTGACTCTTAGAGAAGCCATCAATGACAATTGTCTGGTCGTTGAAACTTGCTGGTGAGCAGAAATCGCCGTCGTAGCAGAAGTCGCGGTAAATCTCGTCGGATACCAAGGCGATTTCGTACTTCTTGGCGAGCTCAGCCAGTCCGCGTATTTCCGCTTCGGTGGCCACCACACCCGTCGGATTCGCTGGGCTGTTCAGCAAAATCATCTTGGTGCGAGGTGTAATCGCCTCATCTACCTTGTTTAGATCGATCGCAAAATCCGGATAGGTGTCGACCAACACAGGAACACCACCAACAAGCCGCACCAACGATTCGTACATCACAAAATATGGATCGAATATGACCACCTCGTCGCCTGGATCGATCAGTGACCACATCGACAGCACCAATCCACCGCTCGTGCCGGAGCAGATGAAGACAGTCCGATCAGCGTGGCTGTATTCCTGGTCGATCCGAGCTTGCAGCTTGTCGCGCAGCACGGGCATGCCTTGCGAGAGCGCGTAGCCGTTCTTGCCGCTACGAATGGCGTCGATACAAGCGTCCTGAACCGGAACCGGGACATCGAAATCTGGCTGTCCGATTGAGAGATTGATTGGGTCTTTCAACTTGCTGGCAAGGTCAAAAACCTTCCGAATACCGCTTGAATCGAACGCTTTGGTGCGGTCGGCAATCCAGGGATGAGACATAATCGGAACCAAAGTCAGGAAAATCACTGACTACCGGCAGAGCCAGTAGAATAAGGCAGGCGATCGTACAGGCATTCTGAATGTGCGGTATTCAACCGCGTGTGGCACGGCGTCACTGTCCAGCAGCGGGCGGTTGACGAATCTGAAATTGTTTCTTATCCCATCCCAGCTTATTTACGATATCACTGACCAACTTCCAAGGCTTGGGATCTTCGTCGTAGAGCACGACTTGGCTGCGTTGGGCGACCATGGCGACGGTTTCGCGCAAATCAACGAAGCGGCTTACATTCAGCAGGTACGGCCCATCGCGATGACTGGGAGGCAGGTCGTACAGATCGAGCCGCCGAATCTCGGGTTCAAACAACGAAGCATACAACGCCACCCCAGCCATGGTACGCTGACTTTGCAACCAAAACGGCGTCTCCACAAACTCGGCTTGAGTCCTGAGGGCCTGTATGGCACGCCGGGTGTCGTAGATGCGCATACCATCCAAGGACTGCCCCAACAAGTAGAATCGGCGGCGATGTTGAGTTTGCTTGCGCGTGCTTTGATCCCATGCGGTCGGCCCGATGCCGCGCGGTGCCACGTACGCCATCGCCCATGGAGATGACTGGAACATCTGCTTCCACTGGTCGAAGCCTTTCTGGTCTGCCGTCGGCAACTGCTCGCCGGCCAACTCCTTTTCGAATGCCCGTCGCGCCGTAGCCAGAAACTCGTCCCACGCCTGGTCGTCGAGCACATTCAATACGATCAAGTCGGCCCGTTCGAGGCCAGCTCGCTGTGCCACGTAGACCCGCAACGTGATTGGCGACTGGCTGACAAAGTCGAAGGCCGTCAATTGAATGCCATCCCGAACGACGGAAAACTTCTTCTGCACAGCCAGATCAGCGTCCTTCACTGGCCATCCGGCGAAGGACCGCTGGACAAGGTGCTTCCTTTGCGTCTCACAGGCGGCGTCCCACGCCAGCGCGTCAAGCGGTACTGTCGGAGCGGGTGCGTGAGCGACAAACGACTCGTGAATCTCTGTGTTCTTTTCATCCTCAGGCGATGCATCAAGAACGCGTAGTTCCGGCGGTTCGAAGAATTTGGTGGCCGTCTTCTCGATCAGGCTGTCGTCGTTCTTGAGGTGCTGATTGAACCATCGGAACGCGTGGACGCGTAACTCCTGCGTGTCTTTATGCCCGCCCGCGGTGATGTTCAGTGCCACCTTGTCCGCGGCATCGTGCAACGCATAGATTCGGCGCACCGATTCGAACGTCCTCATCACCCCATCTAAGGGAAAGATCCGGTCTGTATCCGTATTGCTGATCAAGAGAGGGCGCGGAGCCACCAACGCGGCGACCTGGCCATAGTCCCAACGGTGCGTGTTGACCATGTACATGCAGTCGCAATGGCCTTCGACGCAGCCATCGACGACATGATTCTGTAGGTCCGTAATGCCCGCCACAGGAACGGCGGCTTTGATGCGCTCGTCGATCGCCGCGATCCACCAGCTATAAGCTCCACCACCGCTGCGTCCTGTTACGCCAAAGCGGCTCGAATCCACTTCCGGTCGAGTCTCCAGATAGTCCAAGGCTCGCACGCAATTCCACGCTTCGACGCCAGCGGGCGTGTAGCCTCGATTGAGCCACCACCACATGTCGTGGTTATATGTGCCATGATGAATCCCTTCGATTTCGCCCAACTGAAGCGTGTCAATCGTCAAACAGACGTAGCCGTTTCGCGCGAACCACTGGCCATGATGCTGGTAGTGCACTTTGTTTCCGTAGCTGATCCCGTCCTTCTTCACGCGACCGTGACCACATACGTATAGAATGGCGGGTAGCTTCCCGTCGACTTGTTTCGGGACGTAGAGGTTGCCGGTGACGTACAATCCAGGGCGAGATTGAAAGTGAATGTTCTCGACAAAGAACTCGTCATGCGTGACGCGGCCCGTTACTTTCGCCTGCAGCGGAGTCTTCTCCGGCAGTGGCTCCAGGCCCAACATTTCTAGCAACTGACTGCGATAGACGTCGCGTTGTGATTGCCAATCTTCCAACGATTGGATGCTAGTCATACTGCCGCGACGAAGCTGTTCTGTCTCCGCGCGAAAATACTCAGCGATCATTTCGTCGCCGCGCGACGTATCGCGTGGCGCGGGTGCCTCTCCTTGAGCCTGAATCGTGGCGACAAGAAGGAATGTCACCGACAAAGCAACCAGACAGTTGGCCAAAATCTTCATGGCGGGCTCCTGCATTCGACGTCAGGCGATCCCAGGGCGGGTCTCGCGCTGCATCATCGTCGCCCAAGGGTGCGGAGAATGCAAGTTGGCGATCGGCGCGGTCGCTTTTTGCTCAGAGGGGAGCAATTGGCCAACACGGGTATTACCGCGCTGCATCAAAATCCCCGCTGGACAGGAGAAACCACGAATAACAACTGCCTTCTACCGAACGCGACAGCGGAAGCGGATCACACCACCCGTGCCCACTTTCATGGGATCGGTGATTTCCCAACGCAGCACCGCGGTCTCGTGCTCGTTGTCAGGCGAGGAGAATTCGGCTTTGAGCGTACACTCCTGGCTGTCTGGAACATGTTCAAGCCGTGTGTTGAGGTTGTCGATCACGGTCACGTTGCCAATCACACGATCGCCAACGTTGTCGAAGCGAATCGTGAAGTCAACCGTCTCGCCCGGTTTGGCATTTTGCTTTGAGGCGACTTTGACCAATCGTAGACGCGACTTGCCATCAGGCATCTCGTACGTATAGACCGACTGCATCCCGTTTTCGCTCGACACCTCCAACACGTCGATGTTGTCCACGATAACTTGTACTGATGCATCGTGACTCCATGTGTAAGCGGCTTGCAGCTGTTCGGACAAGCGAGCCTTTTCGCTGTTATCAAAGAGACCGCTCCGGATGATCAGGAAATCCTCGAACGGCAAGAATCCGCCCTGGGCACCGACCGCAGCCTGGAGATTCTCCAGACCACCCGGTCGCGTTTTGTCGCGAAACCGATTGGCCGAGCTGATTGCGAGGTTGCGGCCAGGCTGCACGGGCTGCAAAACGGTCGTGGCCGACTCTGCTTCGCCGCTCTGAGCCAGATGTACAGGCAATTCCAATCCAGCCGATCGCAGATGTTGCTCGTGCAGAATCACACCCGTCACTTTTCGAACCGAGGCAAATCGCGGCGCATACAGACAGACTTCGTTCGTCGGTTCGACGACAACTTGGCCCTCCAAGGTATCGTAATGCGCGACAGTGTCCCCTTCGTGAAGACCGATCACCGACCAGTCGTTGGCGACCTGAACGGACAGATCGTTGTCTCCACCATTGCAGATGTATTCGTCAGCCGGCCATGGCCCATATTGCCACGGCTTTGACCGATGTGACATGCCTCCGTCGTGCGGCATGGTTGGCAGCGATGGCGGATAGGAACCGCGTGGCTGACAGGCGGCGCATGAATGCCCAGTCGGCGGTCTCACCACCGTGGCATTGCTGATCTGTTGGATCGGCCAACGGGGGCGCGACGTGGGTTGCGCACTCATGAGGTCGTTTGAAACCCTGGGCGGACTCAAGCGGTTCACCGAGTCCGGAGAAGGAGTGATCGGTGTGATTGTTTTGCAGGAACAAAACAGAACCGTGGCACAAGCGACTAAGGGCAGCCAAGATCGCGTTAACCACGCCGACAAGATGATGCTCAGCGGGGTTTGCAAATGATTGCACAGTCGACTCCCGGAAATACGCTGAGAAATCCAGCGATTCTGAATTGCGAACTGCGCGTTCACTTCTAAGAACTGCTTAGCCAGGATGCGTCTCATCGTGCTTGTGGATACCCCACGGGAAAGGTGATCGGAGACCGCCGAGGTTGGAGTGGAAGGCGCGGGAAGTTCGCTGGTGATCGTTCAATTGCGGCGGCCGCATCGGTTGGGCGAACTTCCGCCGCGCCTGACTGGGCTGGATAGACTGTGACCGGCGGATCTCCAATACCGCCGACATTCCCGCGCTCGAAATCCGGAACGCGAGACCCCATTCGCAGAATCGCCATCGGTCGTCCCAAACGGTCTGCAACCAGCAACGGATCTTCATTCGAAGGTGTCTCGAAGTAGTCCTGCAGTTCGGGGTCCGAGCGCTGTCCGAGTGCGTTGGCGGAGTCCTCCAGGTAGATCACACGCGTCACAAACCGCCCGGACAAGGCCATCTCCAGTTCTTCCTGTGTCAACTGGATTGGAATAGGAAAGCGAATCTTGGAACCTTCCGGCGGATAGAGGCGATTCACCAATTCAATCGTCGGATAGACTTCATAGCCCTCCTGGAATGGAATGTTCGTCACCTGTAGATGGTAAACCGGTCCAATGAACAATCCCATTCGCAAAGGCCCCGTGGGCGCTGTTGCGAATCGCCCTTGTTGCCGCACAGAAACACGCACCCCTTTGGGTGCAATGATCTCGACGGGCTGCACATAACCGCGAAGTGCGGGAATATGAGCCAGCTGGCCTTGGGCGATGGTGCCGGGCGGCAGGTTGATCGTATGACCATAGTGCCGCGGCGCCTGCGCCAGTGTGGTGCTCGCCAGCAGCAGAGCGACGGACGCTCCAATACCGAATAGGCTGTTCTGCACGAGAGACCTTGGTGTGGATGTCGAGTGACAAAAAAATCAGGCCCCGCGAGCCGAGCGGGACCTGATTCGACGTTTCAAACTGCACGAGTCTCCGCTCGGCTCGGCGGACTCTCGTGTTTTCTATCCATTAGTGGACCACTTCAACCCGATTGTTATTCGGACGAGTGAAGGGAATACTGGGGTAGATGTTCTGTTCGCGAATCGACATGTGGCTCGGTGGCTTCGGATAGCTGTAGCCGGGCCTCTGTCGAATGTTGACTTTGAACTGTTCCGTTGGACCGGGCATGTGTACCCGAGTGTGGTTGTTGATGACGTGACGCTGGAAGCCGGCAGGAGCACCCAAAGGAATATGGGGCGGTCCCGGCAGACCGATTGGTGTTCCCGTCATTGGCATTCCGTACTGAGGTGCCGTGACTCCGGAAACATAGGGTGACATCAAAGCTCCGCCGCCCGGTGGGAGCATGGCACCGAGCGGAGCCGGGGGTTGATTGTTGAACGATGCGGCCATGACCTGATCCGTACTAGCGGCCCCTGGCATCTCGACATCTTTGTTGCCGAGTCGAATGACTGCCATGATGGAACCACGGCGATCGGCTTCCACAATCGGATCGACACCGGGATCAAGCCGTGTGCTGACCAATGTTTCGACACCCGCCAACGCCATCTCCTGGAATTCCGGATCAGGCAGGTAGATGACCTTGGTAACAAAGTTGCCGCTCAGGACCTGATCGAAATCTTCCTCGGTGAACTGAATCGGAATCGCGTTGTGCGCCAAGTAAGCCGCCGTCCGCGGTGTCGTCGGTCCAACCTCCAGCGTTGGATAGAGTTCGACACCTTCACGTCCCGGGATGCTGGTCAGCTTCAGACGGAAGATTCCACCTTCCGGAAAGTTCTTCCGTCCGGGCAGGATCATGGGGTCCGAATCGAATTGACCAACACCAGAAACGTCCCAGCGAACCTGCATGGCTTCGGGGCGATGGAATAGCAACTGGATGGTCGCCCCCATTTGGGGCGCAGCTGAAGTGATCGGCATCATCGGAGGTCCGCCTGGCCCCATCTGCATCCCTGGACGCATTCCCGGAAAACTAGCCGGTATGACGCCAGGGCCAGGACCACCAACACCGGGGCCCGGACTCATTAGCCGTTCTGCTGGCGGCAAGTTGTGATCTTGATGTTGTAACCCCGAGCAACCGGTTGCCGCGATGGCCACGCCCGCGAACACAGTCCACAGCGTTCGTCGTACGTTCATGATTTTCCCCCCTGGGTGTTCGCCAGCGAACCAAAATGAAGGGCTGACGGGAATTCAACTGAATTGGATTTGTTTACGGGAACAGAATTCACTGCGATCGCCGCGACTCCTCAGTTCAACCCACTGCAGATTGACGTAGGAGCCACTGCACGGAAGCGTTACACTGCCACACCGACATTCGGTGTAACTCGCATTGGCGTTGCCTCGCACCAACCCAAAACTCGTTTCGAATTGGCACTGCGGACCACCACGGCACGCAATCCACGTAGAGAAAACTCTCTGTGGAATATGTTCGGCCCGATGGAACCAGAATCTTTGGAAAAACCCGCACAACCGTGTAATGAAGTACAGATTGCCCAATCTTACAGGCGCATTATCTCTTCTCATGCAGTTGGTTATCGCCAGCAGCATGACAGCGGACGAAGGCGCAGATCCGCTCAGTGGTAATGACCTGATTGCGGCGGCCGGCGCTAATCTGGCCCGTCTCCCAGCGCTCGAAGCAAAGCTGCGCCAACGGGTTAGGCTGTTCGGCCATGAACTGGTGGGATCAGGAATCTATCAGCAAATGCCTGCGGGTCGCCAGCGAATGATGCGGCTAGAACTCAAAATGGATGTGGCTGGTCAGGTAACCAGTTTCCAACAAATCAGTGATGGAACTACACTGTGGATTCGGCGCGATTCGGGAGACGATCAAGGCCTCGAGTACATCAATCTGCGTCAAATTCGTCAGGCATTAGACAAGCACACTGGGACCCAAACGATGTCCCCGCTCGGCAACTGGTTCGCGCTTGGGGGACTTGATCAACTTCTCCACGAGCTCAGCCGCAATTTTGAATTCGCCGAGCCGACGCCCAGCCAGATTGGGACCGTCCCTGTGTGGGAATTGAGCGGCGAATGGAAGCCTGACGCCTTGAAGCAATTCGGTGTAACGGCTGCGGAGAAGCTCCCAGGCCACCTTCCCCAGATCGTAAGAGTCACATTAGGACGCGATCAGCAGTTGCCCCTGTTTCCCTATCGAATCGAATATGGTCGTAGATCGGATAAGACGGAAGTAGGCTCATCAAGCTCAGGAGCAGCGAGCTACGTGGCCATCGCTGCGATGGATCTACACGGGGTTCAACACCGGCCGGACTTGGCCGCACAGCACTTCCGCTTTCAGCCAAACGAACAGGAGGTCGTCGACGTGACCCAGCGCTATCTCAGCCGTCTGATAGCAAGGATGGAACGCAGCGGGGACGTTGGCAATCGCTAAGGATCGTTCGAGGAATTACTGTCCGATAGTCGCCTTTCGCGGAGCGAAAGACGACAATAAAAGATCGAACACTGCTAAGTGCCAGTTTTCGTCTATCGAGGAACTCACGCTTCGCGGGCAAGTGCAGATTACGTTGGCCTATAGGCCAACTTCCTGTTGCGATACAAGGTCCGCGGCCAGCAAGTCCAGCAACGACTCAAGTTCATCCGTTTCCGAAGCACGTTGCGCGGGCATCAAGCGTGCTTGCAGGCTGTTACTTTGAACCGCACTGGCGCGAGTGGCCGAAACAATCGCCGCAAAGTCTCGCCTGACCGTCACTTCCCCGCGCCGTAGAGGCATGTCCTCCTTTATGCGGAAAGACTCGAATGTCGGGGCCGGGAAATCAAGGCGTCCAAACGGATCATCGATCACATTCACGCTGCCTTCAGCTTCGGCACCGGATCCGACTTGACGGTTGATCTCGTTGATCAGGATCACCACATCGTTAGACGTGACGAAGCCGTCACCATTGACGTCCAGGAAGGGCGGGGGGTCTGGAGGACCAATGGTCGGCAGCTTGCGTGGCCCATTCA
>NYXM01000105.1 GCA_002685655.1 Planctomycetaceae bacterium | reverse complement strand
CATGATGAATGACATGTCCCGGCTCGCCTTCCAGACGGATTCCACCCGGGTGATTACGCTGTTCCTGGGCAGTGTGCGCACCCCGGGAGTCCATCTTGCAGATGGACGCACGATCGGCGGCTACCACAACATTTCTCACCACGGAAAAGATGAAAAGAAACTGAAACAGCTCGCCGAGATCGAAGTCGGCCAAATGGAGTTGCTGGGTGAATTGCTCGAGGACCTCAAGGATGTCGAAGAGCCAGATGGCACGCTGCTGGATCGCACGATGGTGCTCTATGGCTGCCACATGGGCGACGCAAACATCCACAACAACAAGAACCTGCCGATCATCCTCGCGGGCGGAGGCTTCCGCCACGGCCAGCACCTCGCGTTCAGCCAGCACAACAACAGCCCTCTGGCCAATCTCTACCTGAGCATGCTCCACAACATCGGCCTGGAGACCGACCGCTTCGCAAGCAGCACAGGAACGCTGACGGGGCTGGTGTAGCATGATTAACAGAGCGGTGGTTCTTACAAGCGCGTTTCTGCTGGCGTTGGGAACGTCTCCGTCTTCCGCCAAAGCAGACAAACCCAATGTCCTGCTCATTGCGGTTGATGACCTCAACGACTGGGTCGGCTGCCTTGGTGGCCACTCGCAAACGCACACGCCGAATATCGATCGACTCTCGGCGCGGGGCATGCTTTTTACGAATGCGCACTGCCAGGGAACGATGTGCAATCCTTCGCGGATCAGTTTGCTGTGGGGACGTCGACCTTCTTCGACCGGCTTTTACAGTAATCGTTATCCCGTCTCCAAAGAGCCCGAGTTCCTGCGTTCGCATGTCAGCCTGCCCGTCCATTTCGCGGCCAGTGGTTACAAGACGTTGACTGCGGGCAAAGTGTTTCATGGCGGGGCCACGCTTCAAGAACATTTCAATGTCGTTGGGCCGCGGCCGGGACAGTGGCTCAAAGGTCAGGACAAGAAGGTTCACGACAAGCCGAAAGCCTGGCACGGCATCTGGGACTTCGGCCCCCAGGACTATGACGAATCGAAGTTCACCGATCACGTTGTGGCCACCTGGGCCACCGAGCAACTTGGCAACAAGCACGACAAACCGTTTTTCCTCGCCTTCGGTTTCTATCGGCCGCACGTACCGTTCTTTCCGCCTCGCCGGGTTTACGACAGTTTCAAGAACGTACAACTACCGCCCGTTGATGACGATGACTGGAACAACATCCCCGACGCCGCTCGCAAGGTGTCGCTGAGCAACCCGAAGATACCGACGCACGACTGGATGCGTGAAAACGGCCGCTGGGAACAGGCGGTACATGCTTACCTCGCCTGCGTTCGGTGGACCGACGAGCAACTCGGCCGGGTTCTCGATGCGCTCGACAACGGGCCGCATGCGGAGAACACAATCGTCGTTCTCTTCTCCGACCACGGCTACCACCTCGGCGAGAAGCAGCGCTGGTCGAAGTTCTCGCTCTGGGAACGTACGACGCATGTGCCGCTGATCATAAGCGTGCCTGACGGAGTCAAAGACAGGACGGACAAGCCGGTCGAGTTATTGAGCATCTATCCGACGTTGATCGACCTTTGCGGATTGCCCGCGAATCCCAGGCTTGAAGGCGTCAGTCTGCGACCGTTACTCGAAGACCCGGACACGGACTGGAAGCACGTCGCGATTTCCACGCTGGGACAGAACAATCACGCCGTGCGCGACGAACGCTGGCGATACATCCGATACGCTGACGGCAGCGAAGAGCTCTACGATCACCAGACCGACCCAAACGAGTGGAACAACATAGCCGCGATTCCGCTGCCACCGGGATCACATACCAAAGTGATTGCACGACTGAAGAAACACCTTCCAACAACAAACCTGCCACAGCAGGGAGACTGACCTCAATGACTGATTCGAATTCAAACACTGGACGCCGCGAGTTCCTGCAGCAATCCGTTGTCGGCACGGCAGCGGCGGGGCTGGCCATCAGTTCGACCTCACACGTGACGGCTCAGACAGTTCCGGATGCTGCCGAGCCGGAAGTGACCAACGAAGTGGATGTGCTTGTGGTCGGCGGCGGAACGGCAGGTCATGTCGCGGCGATTCAGGCCGGTCGCGCCGGAGCGAAGGCAATGGTGATGGAACGCGCGTCGTGCCTCGGCGGTATGACAACTCGCGGAGGCGTATGCTTTCCGGGCCTGTTCGATGCCTGGGGAAAGCAGATCATCGCGGGCATTGGATGGGAACTGGTCAAGGAGTGTGTCGAATTGGATGGCGGGACGCTGCCGAACTTCGCGAAGGTACCGCAGCGTCACTGGCAGAACCAGGTGCACATCAACCAATTCCTGTACTACATCCTGGCCGAAGAAAAGTGCCATGAGGCGGGCGTAAAGATTTGCTATCACGAGTTCCCGCAGGCAATCAAAGAGACCTCAGACGGCTGGGAGGTCGACTGCGTTGGCTTCGGCACACAACGGCGAGTCTTATGCAAGCAGATCGTTGACTGCACCGGCGGAGCGGAAGTCGCCGGGATGCTTGGCCACCCGCGACTGCGGGGCGAAGAGCGGCAGCCGGGCTCAATTCAGTTCCTGCTCGGCGAGGCAAACAACCCGGGGCGAGGCACGAAGCGCGGCGGCCCAGGACTGCTGCACGCGATCTATGTCCATGGGGCCGATTCGACAAACTCACGCACTGTCACCGAGGCGAGCCTGACCGGGCGCAAAGCGGTGTTGGACAGGGTCCGGAAATCCGGGCAGCGGCTGATGCACCTGCAGCCCGAACCGGGCTTCCGTGAAAGCTACCGGATTGAGGGCGAGACGCTGATCACGGTGAACGACTACACGTCCGGTCGCGTGTTTGACGACGCCATCAGCTATGCGTTCTACCCCGTCGACCTTCACACCAAGACGGGAGTAAGGCCGAAGCCACTGAAGCCAGGCAAAGTACCAACCATCCCGCTGAGCGCACTGATCCCGAAAGGCAGTCGCAATATCATCGTGGCCGGCCGATGCGTCAGCAGTGATCGACTGGCGAACTCCGGGCTGCGAGTTCAGGCGTCATGCATGGGCATGGGCCAGGCCGCCGGAGTCGCAGCGACACTGGCAGCGAAATCCGGAACAACACCGCTCGAAGTTTCGCTGACGGAGATTCACGCGTTGCTCCGTGACCATGGGCAGATCATTCCACGGAAGGCGTAGTTCGAGGCAATTGGAGGAATGTCACACGAAGGCACAAAGTCACGAAGAGCCCACATGATTAACTCCTTCTTTGTGGCTTCGTGGCTTTGTGTGAGATTGGAAACTGCATTCCTCGACCTCATGTGCACATGAAGAAACACCAACGCAGCTTTGTCTCACTGCTGACTGCATTGAGTTTTGTCGTTCTTGCCCGTAGGGCAAAAAAAGTCGGCCGAACCCTAACTCTATGGTTTCATTGCATCTTGATGCACCTGGCAGTCGAGTATCTCGGCCGTCGCAGATGGCGTCAAGGTTTCGCTAAACCGCATGCTCACTGTGTTGGTCCAGCGAATTTTGCGCGAGCATCGAAGGTGTCGAAACACGTTGCCTTGATTGATGTTATCGTGTTCTGAGTGAATTGGCGATGAAAGACCTCCGAGAACACGATGTCCGTCAAGAAAGCACCCCGCATCCCCCTTCCCAAGGCCTGGACGAAGCATGTTCGCTCGGCCATGTTGCACGTCATCTCTCTGGCCCAGTTCGCACGGTGTACACCCCGTGTGGTCACAATACTCCGCCGAACGCAACGGGCAGTAACAGTTCACTTTGCATCGCCTTGATCTATCAGTTTTCGGACGATTGGCTCAGCTTGATGAGCAGTTCCACGTCGTCGGGATGAAGAGACGAGTGCTTGCGTACTGCTCGGGGAGACATCCCTTTTGCTTTCTTCGCTAGGCGGCGTAGTTCTTTCGGTGAGAGCCTGGGAAGTTCTCCGGTCGTTCGCTCGATCTCCCGGGCTAAGCGTCTCGATTCTGCCCGTAGACGAGCGATGTCACGCCAGCCTTGCAGCCACCTCAACATATCAGGCAGCCTTGCGATGGTAATAACGGAGCATTCCACCGAGCCGATCGCGGCAGTGAATATCGCCCCGACCGCCGCCAACTTCGGCTTGCGGATCAAGAATCGTGTTGTCGAGCCCTTGGTGATTTCGCTCGGTGTGGTAATGGGCCAGGTACTCTTGCACGGCGTTTCGCAAGGCGCGCTCGCCGAAGAGAATCAGTCGATCCAAGCACTCCGATTTCAGCAAGCCGAAGAACCTCTCGAGATGAGCGTTCAAGTTTGGACTCTTGGGTGGCAGTCGTACGGGCTCGATGCCTTCGTCGTCTAGAAACGCACGAAACGACTCGGAGAACTTCGTGTCGCGATCCATGATGAGGTAGCGTTTGTCGTTGAGGAAGCCGTCTTCAAAATTGGTCAACTCGCGAGCGGCTTGTTTCATCCATGTTTCGTTCGGTTGCGTGGTGTAGCCCGCAAAATGGACTCGGCGCGTCTTCAGTTCCATCACGAACAGCAAGTAAAACGTCACCAACCCGCCTTTAGTCCAAACTTCCACCGTCGTAAAGTCGATAGCAGCGAGCACATCCCAGTGAGCCTTGATGAATGTGGACCAAGTTGCTGAACGTTTTCGCTCCGGTGCCGGTTCGATGCCATGTTGCTTGAGCACGTTCCCGACCGTCTGGTCGGAGATCTGGTAGCCGACATTGGTCAAGGCGCCTTGAATTCGATCGTAACCCCACGTCGGATTCTCGTTGGCAAACTTCACGATCAGGTCGACAATCTCCTGCCGAATCCTTGGTCGACCGGCCTGTTTGGATCTCCGGTCGGAGTAATCCCATTTCTTCGCAACCAGCGTTCGGTGCCATCGCAGGATGGTATCGGGTGTGACAATGGTCGTCAGCTCCATCAGTGCCTTGCGTCCCAGGGCCTTACCTTTGACTGCCAGAATCCGACGTTGTTCATCGGTCAGTAAGAGGCGTTTCTTTCCCTGTGACTTCATCAAGGTTTCGACTTGCGATCGGTAGAACTCGATGATCTTCTTCTGCTCGCGGTTAGCCCAGCCGACCAGAATGACGACGAAGAATTGCCAGGGTAGGAGAATGAAGCTCATGAATCGCTCAATTGGTGAAACGCGTGGAACTCGCATTTACCATGCAGTCATCCACTCCGCGACGCAATGGGCAAAGGCTGACGCGGTATGTCCATCTCACCTCTAACGACTGCGTGTGCGTGTTGTAGGGTCTGTGCGGCGTAAGCTTGCTGCCAAAGTTCGGCTGAGATTCTCGGAGGCAAGGTGCAGGAAACGCCGGAGATCATAGGGTTTGCACGTCGGCTGAGTATTTTGACCAGGCGGGCAACGGCCAAGCCGCTGCGATCGGTACCTCCAGTTCGTTCGGATCGGCTGATCAGTTCGCGTTCCAGTTGCTGGCGTCGGTAATGGATCAGCGGCGGCTGATGACCGCTGAGACATCGCCTTTGCAGAAACACAGGTCCGGTTTCACGACTGCCGACGTGTTGCCGGAGAACGGCATGCAGAGCGGGAACGAGCGGGAGATCTCGCTCATTGCGAGTTTTCACCTTCCAACCAAGTCCCGGCTTATTGCGAACGTAGAGCCAGCCCTCGTTGAGGTCCAAGTCCTCCGGGAGCAGCAGATGGACCAGTTCGCCAGGTCGCATTCCCGTCAGCATCAGCGTCGCGAAGATTGGGAACTGCCACTTGTCGCAGGCACTGAGAAAGCGACGCTCGATGTCACTCGAAAAGACGACGACCGGAGCCGGATCTTCGATGGGAATACGATGAATTTCAATCGTGAGGAACGGGTTTTCCGCGTAAGGTGGCAGATGACGATGCCGGGCCGCGTAGTTGAAGAGCGTGGAACAAGTTTCGAGCACGTACTTCATGCCGTTGTCACGAAGGCGGCGCTTACTTGCGTTGGCATGTCCGTTGGGTGCAACATTAAGCGTTCTCAGGTAGCGAACGAATTCCTCGGCCTGCACTGCACGAAAGTCGGAAATTCGGCGTAGGGGCCGAACGTCTTGCAGGAAGTTCAGCAGATGCTGCGTTGCCGAACTGTAGCGGCGGATCGTGTGCAGCGAGGAGCGGCGGATATGCTCGTGATGATCGAGCCAACGTTGGCGTACGGCTGGAATCGAGATGGGCTCAAAGCCAAGGGTCGAGGGTGCGCCGACTTCGAGTTGGGCATTGACCTCCGCAGCCATCTGACGGGCGGCTTCGCGGTCCGGTCCGACGCGCGGCTGGTGACGCTGACCGTGCTCGTGGTAGCACAGGTACCAGACGCGACCGCGAAGGTGGGCACGGACACGACCGACTCGAAACGAGGTGGGCTTCTTGGATCGTTTGTTGGCCGCATGGGAAGCAGGCATTTCGGGCTCTCCTCAGAGAAGCTCTCCGCTACAAAACGCTACAAAAAGCGCTACAAACGGGAACTTCTGGGAGCGACCCAGAAACGCAAATGCCCACCTGCAAATAACTTATGCAGATGGGCAGCAGACAAGAGCGGAGAGGGGGGGATTCGAACCCCCGGTGGGTTTCCCCACGCCGGTTTTCAAGACCGGTGCATTCGACCACTCTGCCACCTCTCCAGCTTTGTTGTTTGCAATCCTACCGTGTGCGTTGCCAAGTTTGTTGAGAACTGCACTTTCTGAGAACAGGTTAGGCTATGCGGCCATGTTGATCAGGGTTTCCGCGAGTTG
>NYXM01000104.1 GCA_002685655.1 Planctomycetaceae bacterium | reverse complement strand
GTCAGCTTGGCATGAATTGCATAAAAACCCTTGTATTGAAGGGCTTGGCGCAAATCGTGTGCCAAAGTGTGGGAAGTCAAATGGGGAATACGGGATAAGGGATCTCGCCGGCCACGACGGCCTTTCCTTTCTCTAGGAAAGCGGTCATTCGTACCTTGGCTTTCGTGGAATCACCAAAGTAGGCTGCCGTCACAAGTGCCGCGGCGAGCCCTTGGCATGTGAGCCGTTCGTCGGGCGCCACGCGAGGAGCGCTGGCTGGCCCGATGCTGCCGTCGGTCCAGAAGGCGCTGATCGCCAGCAAACCGCCGGGGCCGCGCGAATCCGCCACATTCGATGCGTCTTCGCATTCACGCCGACGGGCTTCGATCGGATCGGTTACCCATTCAACAGCAGCATCTAGCGCCGTGACCTGATCCTGGCCAAGTGGTTCATCTAACTCATCGCGAATGCACAAACAGCCCCACCAAACAGCATCCCTCTTGGGAAGGAGATAAGCTCGCAGACGCAAGGCGTCGAGATACTGTTCATCCTCTGCCAGCCTGTCGATTAGCTGATCTGCATCCGGAGTCGTCTTGGCCATCTCCTGGATTTCGTCCGACAGTTCGAGATAGGCACAAGCCGTTACTAATGCGAGCAGACCACCCGCGGCCTCCAGAACTGCCGCATCATCAGAAGTGCTGTCGGCTTCAGCGTCCTCTGCTCGAAATGCTTCACCCTCGATGTTGACTGCAAACGAAGTTCCTCCGGCACATATCTCGTCGCCGTGACGAATCACAACAACGTCGTCGATTTTTTTGCCGTTGATCAACGTGTCGGCCTCCGTGCCCAGGTTGCGAACGCGGCAGCCGTCAGGAGCGCAACGAACTTCGAAATGGAGTTCCGACATCTCGGGATCCACGAAGCTATAGTCCGCCCAGTCCGATC
Organism: Planctomycetaceae bacterium; assembly: GCA_002685655.1. The sequence continues at coordinate 19,621 of NYXM01000104.1, read as the reverse complement.
GTCCGAACGTCGCAACTTGATTCATCCGCAATTGAATTCGTTGCGCGCGCGCACGACTCGATTTTGATTGAAGCAAAACCAGCATCACACTAACTGATCCATCCGGAACGGCATCCTGGGACACCTCCTCAATTAATCATGACCACCCCTCCCTTGAGCGTGGCCATCCCCTTTCCCTCGACGGTTGTCATGGGACTCGTCACGTCCGCTGTCGCTTGGCCTTCGACGGTGATTTGCGGTGATTTGATCGTGATGGAACCCGGCTCCATCACAATCGTACTTCCGCCAACTTTCAGCGTGATCTTCTGGGCGGCTTCAATCGTACTTTCGCCGGCGGTAACCGCCAGCGAGTGGTTTCCAGCCGAAACGGTCGTCGAATCGTCGCCAGTCTTAATCTCGGCGGTCCGGTCCTTCCAGACCTCGATCGTCTGGCTGCCATCCGGGGCGCTGCTGTCGCCAACTTTCAGCAGCTGATTGTTGTAGACCTCGATCGCCTGGTCGCCGGGATCCATCTTCTCGAAACCGACTTTCAGACTATCATCATTTTCGACGATCCTGACGAAGTCTTTTTCCGCGTGAAAATATACTTCTTCTTCGTCTTTCTTGTCCTCGAATCGCAATTCGTTGAAGTTGTCGGGGGCACCTTCTTTGGTGGACCGACTCTTGACGCCGCTCTGTGTCTGATTGTCCGGCAGGCCGTAAGGCGGCATTTGGTCGTTATTGTAAACGCGTCCCGTGATCAGTGGCCGGTCAGGGTCTCCTTCCAAGAAATCCACAATTACTTCCTGGCCGATGCGCGGAATCTGTATACCGCCCCAAGTCTTTCCCGCCCAATGCTGTGACACTCGAATCCAACACGAACTGTCTTCGTTCGATTCACCTTCTCGGTCCCAGTGAAACTGGACTTTGACGCGGCCGTATTCGTCCGTCCATATTTCTTCTCCGTCTTTGCCGACGACGATTGCCGTTTGCGGTCCTTTCACAAATGGTCTGGGAGTCGCCCGCTTTGGGCGGAACGGATCATCGCTCGGGTGGGCCAAAAACAAGACATCAAAGCGGTTCTCTGCGTCAGTCCGCATCTGCTCGACTTCCGCCGATTCGATCTCGATCTCGGTGGAAAGAAGAACATATTCAGCGTTTTCGGCATCTCGTGGGTATTCCGTCAGATTGAACAACTGACCGACCTGCAAACCACGGTGGTCGCCCTCGCCTCTTAAACGCTTATGGCGACTTTGCAATTCCTCGATCCGGATCTTGGCGTACGTCTCGCCATTGCTGACTTCGCTGTACCGTCCCGGGTAGTCGTAGACTTCGTAATCCGCTTGCGTATGCTCGCGTTCAACCTGTGATTGTCCCAATAAGTCCACTTTGGGTTTTGTGAAATCAAAGTCGTCGAGGACGAACGCACCGGACTGCAGCGCATGTTGAACCTGCCACAGTGAAATATGTTCAAGCTCAACTTGAGCCTCTCCCGGCGGTCGGTAGGGGATGTCGGAACCATCGTTTCCCTCGACCGTTCCGTACGCACTCTTTGAATCGCCAAGAACCAGTGTATGTTTGTCCTCTTCATGTTCGAAGAAATAGAAGATCCCCTCCTCTTCCAACAAGCGGCTGACAAAGTAGAAATCGCTTTCGCGGTATTGCACACAGTAATCGCGCGGCTCGTAGCTTTCCGTCAGTGAAAGGCGGTAGTCACTGAACTCGTGCGTCTCCTTGACGACCTCTTCGAATATCTCAGTAACCGACAACTCTTGAAAGATTCGGCAGTCGGCATTCCGACAAAGAAACCACAACCAGGGCCGCAGCGTTGCACGATAGTGAGCGTAATTGCCCTCCCGCCCGAGATGAACAAAGTTGCTGACCAAGCCATTGAAGTACCGCGAACGATCTTGCACATTGACGATGATCGTCATCGACTCGCCCAGCAGCTCATTCGCGTCTACTTCGAAGTCTTCGCTAACTAATTCAACGACATATTCGAAAGGAGAACTAATTCGTTCCTTCACTTTCATCGATCGCAGAAGTAATCGATCGACGCCCGCGTCGTCGGGCGGCAAAGGAGTCTTGACTATGTGAGCACGTTCGCTGGGCATTCCGACTTACCTTCCAGAGGACACGTCAGTCGCGCGTTGGCCGATCGCGTATCGGGCGCTACGAGAGACACTCTTGCAACCATCCTAATATCGCAACAAGAACGTCAACTTGCACATACTAGTAGAAGTCCGAGTCATCTCGGGACCCGTCTCCCGCAAAGTCGTCGTGGGAATCCGTATCCTCGTCGTCTTCGCCGGAGACACCTCCTGCTATCTCACTTCCGGCGCCTTTTGCCGTCACGTAGTAGTTTTTCAGATCGCCAACGCGTTGATCGACGCGAGTCCTAGTGCCACGATAGTCTTGCAACCATGTATGCAAGAACCCAAACCCTGGGATCACGCTGAGTCTTGTCATCAGATCTGCAATCGGCAGTTTCTTCATGGACCCACCTCCGCCAACGAACGCCGCAAGAGGCGAATGAGCGCGCATTTGCACCATTCGCGCGTGCTTCCAATACTAGTGTTTCCTCCGCTTGCCGTCAAACAACCGAGCTTCTCTGGTGCTTGCCTCCGCAGTCGGGCCAGTTGAATCCTGGATGTGAAAGGTCTCGGAGCGCGACGGGCCGCTGTACACACGGGCCGTCTGATCTTGGCCGTGGCGTTCACGTCAGTCGATCTCCGCGCCAAACAACCAACGGAAAGGATCGATCGACGAAATTGCCAAGCAAACCACGAAACGGCTCGCAATTAAACAACTGGCTCAATACTACCTGGCAAACGACGATTCGCGCAGCTTTCTGTCGCGGACGGGGTTGCAGTTGCAGTTGAACCGCGAGGAATCCGCGAGAGCGTTGTGCCCGGACCGTTTCAGTTGATAGCCTCGCCATGACGCCTGCGGTAAACTATTTGCGGTGGGTTCGCGGCCCGTTAGATAGCGTTGCTCAAGAGGCGACACCAGGGGCATCGCGAGCGATTGTATTCCACCCCGGTTTGGACTTAGTGAATCAGCGTCGGTGCCGCCACGGTTGACGCGGTTGCTGACCGCCTATGTCTTAACAGACTAACGTGTTACCCGTTTCGTAAAGGTTAGTGTCGTGGCCGAGAACGACGGCTCGTTTGACCTCGACATGGCAATGATGGACGACAGCGCATTGATCGTGCTGGCACAGGAATGTGACTACCGCCCGGCCCGCGACGAGCTCATTGTACGTTACGCCAATCAAAGGGATCGTCTGATACGTTGGCTTGCATCGTCGACTGAATTCAAGACAGTGGATGTGGAAGATGCATGCCAAAACGCGGTCTTTTGGACCGTCGAAGCGATCAACAAATACGACACGGAACAGATTGTGAAAGAACGTGGCTGCAGTTTCTATACCTTCCTGAACCATGTCGTGGTTCGGCGGTTCAAAGATTATTGCAAGTCCCTTCGACGAAAGGAGAGACCCTACGATCGAACGTTCAACCCCCAGACACCCGAAGCTTTCTCCAACTCTGCGGATCAACCGACGAACGATCCTGCCACGATTGCTGAGTCGCAGGAGGCACAGACCTGTCTTTATGCCGCCATCGCACAGATGGACGGCCAATCTTGTCGCATTTGGGAGCTTCTCGTCGAGGGAAACAATCTTCGCGAGATCTCTGTAGAGCTCGGCATATCGTATGACGCTGTCAAACGACGACGACGAAAGCTCATTACACATTTGACCTCGCGTCTAAAGCCCCCTGATTGACTTGTCCAGACAGCGAGAGTAAGAAGACTTCTGCCTGCGGCGTTTAAGTTGCTGATTTTTTTTATTACACCCGCACGCGTCTACCATTACCGTCGAATATATTGTCACTAGGCCTGCACGGCAGGACCATTGGTGCTCAAACAGGAAAGGGTAATACATTGCCAATCTACGTAAAGATTCCACTTATCGGGGGAGATGCGACGACCGATGGCTACGAGGATGGCAAGTGGTTCGTGGCGGACAGTTTTAGCTTCGGTGTCGAGCGTGAGATGAAGGAGAGCGGTGAGAAAGCCGGGACGGAGGACATCAATATCGGTGTCGGTGAGTTGCAGGAGTGCACAATCAGCAAGAGCATGGACTCGGCTTCTGGGAATTTGGCCCAAAAAGCTATCAACGGTAACTCACTGGGTACCGCTGAGATCGAATTCGTCGAGGTGGCTGGGACTAGTGGCCAAGCGATCTGCTACCTGAAATACAAACTCGAACGGTGTTTTGTCAAATCGTGGTCCACGAGTGGGGATGCCGATGACAGGCCGACTGAGGAAGTAGCCTTTTACTACAACAAGATAGCATTCATGTACCTGGCAACGAAAGATGGAGAAGTATTCGAACCGCAGGGGATCATGACCTGGGACAATGTGAAGAATAAGCCTTGGGGCGATCATGGCATCCAGCAGAGCGGGGATTCGTTGCATCAAGCAGAGTGAGTGCCTGCGAGAAGTCGAGCTGCAGTTTTCGAAAGTGCGCTTTGCATCCGCTAAGCCAACTGTCGTGCCTGTGGGGTTTGCCACCAGCAATTGAGATAGGCTTCCACCCGATAGTCACCGTCCACCCATAAGCCGGATTGCCCACTGGGAATCTTGCAAGGCATTTGGTTGCTCACCGAGTGATCTCCGATGATTTTGATGCGTATTGGTAAACTGCCTGGCAACTGTGAGATCACAGGTTACGAAAAGGGCGGCTGGTTCCCCATCGAAGGTTTCAACTTCGGATTCAATGTTAGCATGGAGGAGCTTGCAGGGGCCATCAAGGCGGAGAAGGAGCGCAAGAAGAACAAGGAAAATAGGGGAAATGATGCCTCGCAGCAGACGGGCTCGCCTGTGGCCCAGACTCGCCAAACTGCTGACAAGAAGAAGGATGACGCCATTACGAAAATGCAGATTTCCAAAGCTGTCGATGCGACGACGGTGTATCTGATGAGGCACGCCATGGAGCTGCCAGCGCCGCCTGGTACGGCGACGACGCTCGACGCGGAGATCCACGTCATCGGGTCAATGAGTGACGAGGAAAAGACGGTCTACTGTCAACTAAGGGTGTATCTCCAGGATGTCTTCATCACATCGTGGGAAGTGAGTGGTTCCGGAGATGGCAGACCCACCGAGAGCGTAGAACTGCAATATGGAAAAGGAGCCATGTGTTACCAGGGATCTCAAGGTAGCTTCCTGGATCCGGCCCAGGAGGACGGGTGGAGCTTGTGGAAGAACGAACGCTGGAGGTACTACCAGGATCTGGTCCAGACCCTGTGATGCGAGAGTCTTGATTACCAGCCTTGTTAGGCCGCTGATGAATGAAATTGGAGATCTGGTACGACACCAGCTCTGCCAGCTAGGTCTTGAGAGTTCGTTCGGTTGATTAATACGTCACCGCGTCTAAGCAGGATGAATTCAACTAGAACACAATTTCTGATCATCTCCCCGCTAGATCGCATGATGCTGTAGGAATCTTGCCATGTTGTTGATGCGAATAGATTACGTCATCGGAATGTGCGAGATCGATGGCTATGAGGAGTTGTGCTGGGAACCTGGTGGTTGGTTTCCAATAGATGATTTCAGCTTTAAAATCGAGCCAGCCAGCAATTCCTCGACTGGTGGGGCGGGTGGTACTGGTGGTACTGGTCGTACGGGTGGTACGGGTGGTACGGGTGGTACGGGTCGTACCGGTGGAACTGGCGGAACGGAGCCCAACAAGAAACCCGAGGCGATTATCAGCGTGAGCAAACCCGTCGATTCGGGCACCTGCAATCTGATGTTCCTGTCCATGGTACATAAGGCGGGTGCCAAAGGGCTGCCGAGCCTGTCGGAAGCAGAAAAGAAGAAGCTAACGAACCTGATGGTGGACATTCACCATGTGGGAAGCGTTTGGACGGAGGAGAGGATGTCCATCGTGAGCCACTTCTTGGTTCATCTTGAGAAGGTGGAAATCAAGAATTGGAGCATCCGGGCAAGTGGAGACAGTCGTCCCGAAGAGACCTTGGAATTGCTTTATGAGAAAGCAGCAACTTGCTATCGAGGCCTCGGCAAAACTGGAGATGTCCTTCCGACCGACATCGCTGGTTGGAACCAGGCAAAAAATAAACCATGGGACTTGAAGGAAATGAAGCAGGATTACTTCCCCAATTTTCCAAAGAAGACATGAACTTTCGCCCTTGGTCATGAAGATGTAACGCCCGAAGTTGCATGACGCCGGTCGCTAGTCAGAAAGGCAGTCACAGGCGCTGCGAAGCAATTTAAGATCTTAAGCTGAACTCCCTTGACGTCCGGCCGGGGCGAGCGAAGAGGCCGCAGTTGGATACCGCCCCAATCAGTTGAACCTCTAGAGAGCTGTGATCGCGTTTGGGGATGACACTCATGGCGCATAAGGTACGCTTGGACCCGACGTGGTGGAAAAAGAACGGGCCGGACTCTACTAGCACAAGTGCGGTTGAGAAAGCGCTCAAGGACTTTTCCAAGTGCCGCGACGCAATCGTGAAGTCGGGTGACGCTCGGAGCTACTTCAAATCCGTCGGCAGGTTGAAGTCGGCGATTGCCAAAGTGCAGCAGGAGTTCAAGAAAGCGAAGGACAAGAACGTTCAAGAGCTGCTGGCCGAAATGGAAAAACTGGCTGATGAACAGACCAAAGGGACTGAAGGTCATCTCACGATCAAGTCCGACTCAGTGAAGGGCCTTTCCACAGTGTCCGGGGTCAAAGCCCCATCGGCTGATCCCCAGGACCCAATTACGCTCGTTAACGGCTTGGATCGGGCGTGGACCATCGTGAAGGATGGCAAGCCAGACGGTGCTGCCAAGCGGCGATCGTGTCAAGCCATCCCCAAGGGCATGTCAGCCAAGAATCTATCTGGATGGAAAGCTGAGACCACGAGTTGGTCCTACGTCGTCAAGAACCGGTTGAACGAGGACGCCGTCGAACTACGATTCCAACTACGGTATCGCTGGAACGGACAGTCGGACACCGCGAAGGGACTATTTCTTACCGATTGCGGTGTCTGGGCAGACGCGAACACGATGTGGGGATACACCGTCAGCGTCGAGGCGAGCGTCAAAGGGCAACCATTCAACTCCGGTTCGCGTAAGGCGGTGGTTGGCGCGATACCACTTCTCATATCTATCAATGTCTCGACGCCAATGAAATCTTTCACCAAAGAATGGCTCATAACGTGCCATGGGAACCGGCAGCGTGACCTGAAGTAGTCTGTTCGCGCCGCAAGGTGAGCAGGTTGGTCTATCTCTAGTGACACTCTCATGACACGTCAATGGGAAGGGACTATTTCTTACCGATGACCGCTAACAATCCCTACCAAGACATGCCCGACGGCGTAATTCATGAGCTCCCCGATTCTCGCCACAAACTAAGTGTCATTAAACAAGGCGATCATCTTCACTTGGTGTTCTTTGAGGGCGTCAGCGAGGAAATACAAGCTCGGATTAAGCCCGATGAGCCAACCTACTTGGTTTCGCCTTACACACAAGCGATGATGTTGGCTGTGGTCCTTAAAGGTGATGCCGCAAACGTCCACGTCGTCGGCTTTGGCGGCGGGCGCATTCCGATGACTTTTCGTCGTTTCAAACGGGAAATGACGATCACATGTACGGAGACGGATGCTGACGTGGTCGAAGTGGCCAAAGAGTTCTTCGGTGCAAAGCTCGATGCCAAGTTGCAGGTTCACCTTGAGGACGGTCGTCGGTTCTTGGAGAGGCCTCGATCAGAAACGTTGTACGATCTGATCGTTGTCGATGCCTCGAACGGGACCGGCGTATTTCCAGCCGGTCTTAGCACAAGAGAATTCTTCGCAGTCTGCAAAAGGAATATGGTCAGCGACGGAATTGTGGTTATTAACCTTCATTACAGCGACGGTCGATATTTCGATAAAATCAAAACGCTGTGTGCGTCCTTTCAATCAGTGCTCATTCTGCCTGTTGACGGTGGGTATGCCGCTATCTTGTTTGCGACCAATGATGACTTTGGTCCGCTGGATAAGATTGTTCAAAAAGCGATCCAAACGGACGATATCCACGGCCGTTCTTGTCCACTCTCCGCCCACGCGGCGAGGATTCGGACGATCCAGCAAATGAGCGGATATCCAGCAGTTCTCCAATCGGCGACGATCCTGACAGACTCTTCGCCACTTGCTCTGCTTTAGGAAGAGTTCCCCGCAAATGACGAGACAAGGCCAAGCGATTTTAGGACAAGGAAGACTCACCGGTAGTTTCCGTCCGCGCTCAGCAGTATTCAAAATCGTGTAGATTATTCGCCCCAAATGTTGTGGCGGGTCGAATAACTCTGCATACTTGCTGCCTGGATCTATTTGCAATTTGTCGCCTTGCGTCGAATTCGAGACTTTACATAGGAGAGATGTTCGATGGCAGATCTGAAGAAAGGCTCGAAGGGAAAGGATGTTAAAGAACTCCAGAAGACACTAAATAATCAGAAGAAATCGCCGAAGCTGAAGTTGGATGGTACCTTCGGGCCCGTGACCGAGAAAGCACTCAAAGACTATCAGAAGAACAACAAGCTGAAAGTCAGCGGTGTCTTTGACAAGAAGACGGCGGCGGCTTCTGACGAGCAGAACGAGAAGATCAAGGATAAGCTCAATTTACCCAGCATTTCGGGCAAGGCCGCGCCAGCCCCCAAAGCGGACGCTTTTAAGGGCATCGATTCGCTAACAACCTAGACTTTTCATAAAGCAGTTACAGCAAGGGAAGGAAATGGAAAATGAGCGAACCCACAATTGCTGCGGCCGCACTCGCCTTCGAGGTTGTGAAGTCCGGGGTTTCCACGATGTCGAAAGGTGACATTAAGTACACGGGACCCAGTGCAACCATCGGGGTACGTGCGAAGAATCTCGCCCCCAAGGTGCGCGCGAGCCTCCCAAAAGTCCCGCCACTTACAAAGCGTATCTTCGAGTATCAGTGGATTGGAGAACTCACTCGGATTGAGAAAGTCAACGTCAAGCTGGATTGCACGGTTCAGTACAACGGACCGGAAGTCGAGGCGATTTTTCAAATCCCGGCGGACGGCATGCGAGCTCGCATGAACAATGACGTTTCGATCACAGTCGGCAATCCGCTCGCGCTGGCGACAAAGGCCATGCCCGCCGGCTGGAAAAAGGCGGGCTTTTTGGAGTATCCCGTCGTTCGTATTCCCGTCTCGGCATTCGTGGATCGCGTCTGGCCCCGAGACAACAAAAAAGTGTCCTTCATGCTCGTAATCTCCGGTTTGTATGGCTTCGGGGCCGACGGGTTGAAGGTCCGCGAGAACTTAAAAGAGGTGTGGGACTGATAACGATGCGGATGCAACTTGGCCAGTGCCAAGTGTCCGCAAGTCAAGACGGGATTGTCATCAATACACCGCCGCAAACGCCGACGTTGGTCGCGGTGATTTCTCTCGATCATTGCCCCGGCTTTCAGTCGTGGCCACGGAGGACAAATCATGGGTAAGGCGAAACTACCAGCACCAGTAAAGAAGGGACTCGAGTCAGCGTGTCAGAAGGCGACGAAGAAACTGAGCAAGGTTGTGCCTGGTGAAAAGAACAAGAAGAAGGTCGCGGACTTGCTGGCCAAAGAGGTTTGCAAGGGCGTCGATCAAAAAATTCTTAAACTCGCCGCAGAAGAGTTGGCGAAACTTGGCAAGAAGCAGAGTGCCAAGGCTGCGCCCAGCGCGATCCCAAAGATCACCGGTGTGCCTTCGTTAAAGCCACCAGGTAGCGGCTCCCCGTCGTTCACGATCCCGTTGCCCGAATTCGACGTAGGCGATGCGAAAGGGAAGTTTGAACTCAAGGTGTGGGGGGATCCAAAGAATCTGCAGCAGTCAGACAAGGGAGTCATGCTGTATTTCACCGTGAAATCCTGGTGATTCCATCCCCAGCCAAAAGGGCTGCGGGAGTTGTCAAGAGCCTGCACATCCTTCTGGCTCTACGCGCGGAACTGATTCAACTCTTTTTGTCGTCTCGCCACGGTTCGCTCCATTTGCAGAAAGAGAGCTCGCTTCGGCAAATATGTCGAGCCGATGTCACCGACTCATCCGGGGCACGGCGGTCGCCGGCGCACCTCAGAATCTGTCGTAGACAAACCACGCGCCCATCGCCAGAGTCAAAACCAAACTGACGACCCACCCGACTCGCGTTAGTGATCGGCGCCGATAATCCTCGTAGAGGGCGTCTTCGGTCCATTCGATCTCCTCTTGCTCCCCGCGAAGCTTATCCAGTAGACCTCGCACGAAAGCTTGGCGATCGGCTTTCGCTCCTGTTGCCGCGAAGTAGCAGCCGCTGAAGAAAAGACGTGAGTCTTCATCCTGGCCAGGATTGTATCCGAAGCCGCCTGCCAGGACCTTACCCAGGCGTGTCTGGACGCTGCGGCGCACTTTGCACAGCAGAGCATACAGCAGTGCGTTGCCGGGACGAGAGAGGGCGTCCTTCTCGCCAAACAACACGTAAACCCAGTCTTCAAAAGTTCCGCAGACATGGGCCGCAAACTTTTCAAGTTCCCCCACGGTAGCTTCTCTGCGTAAGTCGTATCGTTGGCCAAACCGCTGTTGATCACATCGTTGACGTCCAACGCGTCGCATCAACTCGCGGAATCCGCTCTCTTGTTCCATGCCTGTCACGATGGCAGTGATTGGGCAACGTAGTCTTAGCTCGCGTTGTGATGCGGCCAAATCCGCAGCGATCGCTCGCTCGACTTCATGCACCACACCGCGCGGTCCTGACAAGACTTCGAATGGAAGCAGAACGAGCATCCCATTGATGGGACAAATGGGATATCTGCCCCGGCGGATGAGGCTGCAAACGGCCTGCAATCGCGCCAACAATTGGGTGGACTTTTGGGAACTCAATCGACCAGTTCTGGGCGGGCTCGGCGCAGTGGAGCGCCCAGCCGCGTTCGCCGCAACGGACGGAGGTGCCATCGTTCCGCGCAACTGCTCCGCTCCAAAAGCTGGACCGCCCGAACTCTCTGCTGAGGGCCCATCTGAGGTCCCACTTTCGGTGCCTCCCTTACCCTCACTTTGCTCTGAGACTTGCGTCAGGGCTTGCGGTGCAATCGTCCCGCGAAAGTCAAATTCGGCTCCCGGTTCTTCACTTGCGCCAGCTTTCGGCTGGTCACGCCGACCGCGGCGGGCCATCACGTTGGCTTGGCTCAGCCAGCACACATCATTCAGAACGACAAAGATCACATCGGGATTTGCGTACCAGTGTAGTGGTGCCGGACCATTGGGAACGCCCTCCACGCGGAATTTATAGCCGGCCGCGTTCATCAAGTTCTGCCGTTGCCGCTCCCCTGCAGCACCGAGAATCACAAAGATCGGAGCCGAATTCAAAGACATGCCGTTTTCTTCGAGCGCTGCGACACCCACTCGCCAGGCGTAGTCGATATCAGGAAATCGCGATCGTTCACCCATCATCCAAAGTGTGATGGCGCGAAAAACGACGAATGGAATCACCAGGACCAACACCGCAATCAAGGCGAACCAACCCCACGTCCAGGGAATATCTCTGGAACTGCGAAGGATGATGATCCAGATCGTTAACGCCGCGATCGCCAAGAAAATGAAGCTCAAGCAAGACGCCCGCCCGGCAAGAGAAGATCCTCGCGGCGGCGGCGGCTCGGCCGGCAAGTCCTCGTTCTTACTTTCTACTTTTTCAGTTTCATCGGCCATAACGTGACTCACCTAACAAAACGATGCCAATGGCGATAATCTCGAAGACGGAATGGGTGAAAGACAAGTTCCCGTTAACGACGAATCCCTGAACGTTCATCAAACTTCAGACCTTGAAACAGTGCCGGACCAATCAACCGTTACGATAAAAATAGTAGAGCACGGCGGTAGTTCCTACCATCAGGGAGACCAGCCATGGCCAGACGACACTGCTTATGGGTCGTAATGGTGGAGCACCTTCTTTTTCCGTACCAGTGGGACCAAGATCCGGCCGACCCAATCCTAACCGGATCGACGTCGCCGACTGCCGAGACCACTCTTCGAGGCTTTGTGGGAGGTTCAACGACTGGGCCAGTGCGGGGCCGGAATCGACATCGCGGTAAAGGCCACGAAAACCCAAAATGGCACAGACGTAAAAGACTTCGAGTGCATCCTTACCCGTCAACGAAGCAGCCTCGACGGCCATGATAAAGAACTGATCGTACGCCTTTCGGCTATTGAATAATTGCATCTCCAGGACGTTGTTGCTCCACCAGTCTCGACCTTCCCACGGAGCATCGACCAACAGCTCATCGATCCAGGAAATCAGCCCGAATTTTGCCAATTCCCATTCCTTGGACTTGCCCAGAATCGCTTCGGCTTGATCTGTGAGCGCACGGATCCGCAGACGTTCTTCCTCCGGGGCAGGCTCGTCACCGTGTTCGATACGATCCAAGAGCCCCAGCACGTGCATGAAGATTGGATCAATGGCCTGCGAGAATTCAGGAGTCATAAGCACCGTCACTGTCGTTGCGGGATAGCGAACAGGGCAAACTGTAATTCGACCTTTCTTCCACGCGCAGCGACAACCATCTCCTGTTCACCCTGCAAGCGGTCCTTGTTGAGGATCAACGAATCCTTCAGCCGCATAGCCAACGTTTGCGTTTGGACAACATCGTGCCAGGCGGAGCCAGGTGAGTCGTCCCGGACGACCTCGTAGTAAATCCAATCTTGTTTCGCAGGAAGTGCATGAAGAGGTCTGTCCACCGGTTCGAGGTGTAGTCCGTCCTGCCGCCGCAAGAAAAGGTTCTCGACCTGACGGCTACTTCCAAGTTTCCAGTCCAACTGCCCGGTCAACAGCTCGCGGCACTCTTTCATCGTCAGATCACCGCCCTTGCGAACTCCGATAACCCACTCCCAACTCGAATGGAACCAAGTCGGCTCCAATGTTACTTGCATCCCTAGTCCTGCGCCCAAGAAGAACCGCCGTTCATAGGAAACCGTCGGCAGCGATCGAATCGCGGCGATGATCCGCTCTTTAACTTCACGAAAAATGCGTCCCAGATCCTCGTGGTCATAGGGTGGAATATCGACGGTCCGTCGTGCCGGTGTAAAGATCGACACCTGTCCGAGAATGCGACATAATTCGCAATAGACAACCAGCGGATGTATACCCCTGGCGAACCCCATAATGGACAGTGTCGCATAGGCCTCGTTGAGCTTCTCCAGCAGGGAGATTCGATCCTGGTCGCCAGGTACCTGACTATCGCGGCTCGTCCCGCGAGTGATCACCTGTTGGCTAAGGACTTCAATGTTCTGACCAATCACGTCCAACAACGCTTGGACGATATCTCCGGCCAAGCCTGGCCAAGCATCAATCGAGACAACCGGAGGGATGTACTCCTCGTCCAACTCTGGCGTTGGTTCTGCTTGGCTGGCCCTTTTCACCTGGGCGATCGGCAGCAGTTCATGGCCCGACACATCCTGCGTGGACAGCAGCAGTTTCATGTTCATCTCGCGGAACTGCACTTCCTGGTCGTAACCGCCGCGATTCTCGTCCGGAACAGTGATTCTCGCTTCCGAATAGCGCATTCCGCCACTGTCGCCAGCTGTTCCGCAATTGGTTCGCCCAAGTTGTAACTTCGGCAAAGCTAGGTAGACGCGGATCGCAGATTCGCCATCGAATGCATCGCCCAGTTCAACGCCCAGATGATCCGACTCGCCGTCCATGGCCTTTTTGAGATCGAGTCGATCGGGCTCCTGACCAAGCTCTAACTCAATGATCGTTCCATCGCGCATACGAGCTTTGAGTGTTCGAACCTCAAACTGCTGGTTTGCCAAAGCCTCCTTGCTGTACTCAAACGAAAGGATTCCGTAGTTGTACGGATTGTCGCTTCGCAAAGATGTACTGAGCAGCTCTGACCAATAGCGATCCGACGCCTGGAGATGCTGTGGCCGTAAAAAGAGTCCCTCGTACCAATGAACTGGTAAATTCTTCATGACGGTCCGTGATCAACCCTACGCGTTCCCGGTGTTTCTGCGATCCATGAGGAAAGTATGCTAACATCCTGCCGATAGCGGGTCCAGATCCGGCGCAATGCGTCATCTTAGAGGCGCTGTGATATCGATCCATGCCAGACAACCGGGCACATCCACAGACAGCGCATTTCTCACGACAAATGAAAACTCGTCGCTCGACTACTTCTTCTTTCCGCCGCCTTTCTGATCTTCGTCTTCCTCGGAGCCCTTGCCATCGATGACGGCTCGAGTCACCTTCAGTTTGTTTTCGGCCAGGTAGTCCTTCACGTCCTTGGGCTTTATGCTGTTCTTTTTGAACTCCGATTTCATTTGGATTATCTTGCCATCGACGAGGGCCGTTCCGACGATGTACTTGCTCTTGTAGTCAGTCTTCTTCAGCTCCTTCTCGAACTTCGCCGTCGTGTACTCGTTTCTGTAATCCAACACCAACATCGATCCCGACTTGCCGATGCCGAAAGCGAATGCACATTGGCGCCCCTTAGCCCTCTTTAGTGCTTCATCTAGATCCACCTTGCCGTTAAAGTAATTCTTGATCGTCGGCATTTGTAACCTCCCGAAAAAAGTTGTCTTCCAGCATTCAAGATCGCCTCCATCCTATCAGTATCGTTAGCGAAAGTCGAATTGACGAGCCACCTCCACGAGGTGCTGGATGCCGACTTGGTGGCAGCCGATCTGGCTGCGGACTCGTTTGCGTCGCATTGCGCAACGCACTATAGAATGAAAGTTGATTGGCAAGATAGCAAGGAGGAAAGCGAAGCGGCTGACGGATACATTTACCGAAGCATTGCGAAGAGGCACAAGCTCGAACGATGCCGGAATATAGTGGTTGTGCGTCTTCTGCCGCATTTCGGCCCAGATAGCCCTGATTGAAGGAATAAAGTTCTACACCCCAAGTAGTTGAGGCGCAATTTAGGACTTACGAATTAGAAACGGCCAGCGTCCATGTAGTTCGCGCAGATCGGTAATGGGAGGTCCTGATGCCACTTTTGAACATAGACAGCCTGCTGCAGCCAGTTTCCGCGGACGCGTCTTGTGGCGAAGACTTGGAGTACGACGCTGCGTTTGTTTCCATGGATGAGGCGTCGCGGGGGAAGCCGGAGCAAGAGTATGGCGACACGATCGTTCCTGCTGAGCCACCGGATTGGAAAGAGGTCACACGACACGCGCTGGATCTTTCGTCGCGGACCAAGGATCTCCGCGTCGCGTGCTTGTTGGCCCGCGCACTTCTGGTCACTGAGGGTTTCACGGCCTTCGTGGAAGGCCTACAACTGATCAGAGGGTACATTGACGGATTTTGGGATCTGGTTCACCCGCATCTGGATCCAGACGACGATAACGACCCCACGATTCGGGTCAATATCTTGTCTTCACTCGACGATTTCTCGACGACGATCAAAGCACTTCGCGAAACTCCGTTGGCTGCTTCTGGAATCCTGGGTACTATCTCGCTGAGGGATTTCGATATCGCCAAAGGCGAGATTGCGCCTCCTGCCGATACGGAGCCACCAACGATGTCGGACATCGAAGCAGCCTTCGCAGACACCAGCCAGGATCGGTTGCGAGAGCTGATGGACGCCGCCGTTGAAGGTGCGGCACTGGCTGATGCGGTCGAGTCGCGAGTGACTGACTATGTGGGCGCGGCCAACGCTACAAGTTTCGACCGCTTGCGAAACACGCTGCGCGACATCCAGACCGTGCTTTCGGAGCATCAAAGTGAGGTCCCAGAAGTCCAATCGGAAGCTGAGGATGGCGAGCAGCCGGAAGGCCCGGGAGTTGTGGCAGCTCCGAAACCTGTATCGGGAGAAATCCACTCGCGCGACGACGTTATGCGAATGTTGGACAAGCTTTGCCAGTACTACGATCGCTACGAGCCTTCGAGCCCTTTGCCGCTGTTTCTGCGTCGTGCCCAGCGGCTCGTTGCGATGAACTTCCTGGACATCATCGAGGAGCTAACCCCAGGCGCTCTGGAGGAGGCCAAGGCAGTCGGTGGTGTCCGGGACGAGTGACCCCGGAGCGAATGCAGCACACGGCGGAAAGCGGGGAGAGCTAGCGGGTCTTTTCGGGCGGACGTTCGCTCTGAATCCGCACCGCTACTCGCCACCACAATAGCTCGGTTGCCAGCGAATTCCTAACTTTGGGAACGTAGCCACTTAATATGTGGACGGACGCTGTTATTCGATGTAGGATGTGTGTTAGTTTTCCCAGAGGGGGGGGCCTCACACGAAACTAGTCCGCTTTGAGGAGCACGACTATGGCCAAGAAGAGCGGCCAGAAATTCATCGCTCGTAATCGCGCGCCACGCGTGCAGATCGAATACGACGTCGAGACGTATGGATCGGAGAAGACGATCCAGTTGCCATTCGTGATGGGCGTGATGTCAGACCTTTCGGGAAAGCCTGAGGAAGCACTGCCCGCGGTCAATGATCGAAAGTATCTGGAGATCGACGTTGATAATTTCGATGACCGCATGAAAGCCATGAAGCCGCGCGTTGCCTTTCCGATTTCCAATACACTGACCGGCGATGGGAACCTCTCGGTCGATATTACATTCGAAAGCATGGATGATTTTTCGCCGGCTGCAGTGGCGCGCAAGGTTGAACCACTGCGGAAACTCTTGGAAACAAGAACGCAGTTGTCCAATCTAATGACTTGGATGGATGGCAAAGCTGGCGCCGAGGATTTGATCGCCGAGTTACTGAAGGATTCTACTCTATTGCAAACGCTGACCTCGACAGCTCGGCCGGAGACTGCGTCGGACGAGGCCTCGGAATCACCAGCTGAAGCCGCACCGGAGGCGTCAGCCGAGCCAAGTTCTGGCGAGGACGGCGAAGCGCCATCCGACGGAGACGAAAGTCCGGACTCAGAATAATTGGACCGAGTTAACCGGGCTCCGAATTGAGAGTTCCGCAACAAGAAAGTACGCACCTTTCGAGGCAAGTCTGAATCATGGCGAAGTCACAATCACAAGCTGACCTAGGCGCAACGACACTCGAATCGACACCTGAATTCGCTTCTCTTTTGACCAAGGAGTTTAAGCCGAAGACAGATCGGGCGCGGGAAGCGATCGAGACGGCAGTCAAGACTCTCGCAGAGCAAGCGTTAGGGCAAACAAAGCTCATCTCCGATGATGCGCTCAAGTCAATCACGGCCATTATCGCCGAAATTGATCACAGATTGACGGAACAACTGAACCTTGTCATGCATCACGAGGATTTCCAGAAGTTGGAAGGCGCGTGGCGCGGGCTGCACTACCTGGTGAACAACACGGAAACGGATGAGATGCTCAAGATCCGCGTGTTGAATATCTCCAAGAAGGACTTGGGCAAGACGCTCAAGAAGTTCAAAGGAACTGCTTGGGATCAAAGTCCAATCTTCAAGAAGATGTATACCGAAGAATACAGCATGTTCGGCGGAGAACCTTATGGCTGTATCGTCGGCGACTATCATTTCGACCACAGTCCTCCCGACGTGGGCTTGCTTCAAGAGATGATGCAGGTCTGCGGGGCGTCTCACACGCCCTTTATCGCCGGCGCGGATCCAAACGTTATGGGAATGGAGACCTGGCAGGATCTGATGAACCCTCGTGACTTGACGAAGATCTTTGGGACGCCGGAATATGCCGCTTGGCGCTCGCTGCGAGAGGCGGAGGACTCACGGTATCTCGGCTTGGCAATGCCGCGTTTTCTGGCTCGACTTCCCTACGGCCCGAAGACCGAGCCTGTCGATGAGTTCCATTTCGAGGAGGATGTCGATGGAGCGGACCACAGGAAGTACATCTGGTGCAACTCCTCTTACGCAATGGCCACCAATATTACGCGTGCGTTCAAGATGTACGGGTGGTGTACGGCGATACGAGGTGTCGAGTCTGGTGGTGCTGTGGAAGGTCTGCCCACGCATACGTTTCCAACGGACGACGGTGGCGTCGATATGAAATGTCCGACGGAAATTGCGATCGATGATCGTCGCGAGGCGGAATTGGCTAAGAACGGTTTCATGCCGTTATTGCATAAGAAGAATACCGACTTCGCCGCCTTTATCGGTGCCCAGTCTCTTCAGAAGCCGACCGAGTACGAAGATGCTGATGCGACGGCAAACGCCAACCTTTCCGCGCGGTTGCCTTACATGTTTGCGACCTGCCGATTCGCCCACTATCTGAAATGCATGGTCCGCGACAAGATCGGCAAGACCATGGAACGACAGCAGCTCCAGGTCTGGCTGCAGAATTGGATCAACCGATACGTCGAGCCGAATCCTGCCTTGGCAACCGACGACGACAAAGCCAGGCGTCCATTGGCAGCGGCCGAGGTGATTGTTGAGGAGGATGAAAGCAACCCGGGTTACTATTCCTCGAAGTTCTTCCTGCGGCCACATTATCAGCTCGAAGGTCTGACTGTATCGTTGCGTCTCGTTTCCAAATTGCCCTCGCAAAAGGGTTAGCCGAGCATTGGCTCTGCCTCTTGATTCGGCAGGATAAGAACCTATGTCGTCGTCGGTCGAGGCACTGCATCGAGGTGACCTGCAGGAAGCACTTGCAACTCTTCAAGATGAAGTGCGTGCAGAGCCTGCGGAACCACGCCATCGGGTCTTCTTATTTCAGCTTCTGTCGGTGCTCGGAGACTGGAACCGGGCGCTAACACAACTGAATGTGGCTCGAGACTTGGATCCGAACTCCCTCTTAATGGCGCAGACCTATCAGGAAGTCTTGAGCTGTGAAGTGTTACGGCAGGAAGTGTTCACCGGCAAAAGAAGCCCCGTGATCTTGGGCGAGCCGGAACCTTGGATGGCAAAAGCGGTTGAAGCATTGCGAAGGGCCTCCGAGGGGGAATATGTCGCGGCATGTGAACTTCGCGATGAAGCCTGGGCTGACGCGCCAACAACGGCCGGGAGCATTTGGCTGAACAAGACGGATGGCTCAGATTCTTCGGTCGAAAGCGGAATTGATTTTGATTGGCTTGCCGACTGCGATACGCGGTTGGGACCGTTCTTGGAAGTGATCGTCGACGGAAAGTACTATTGGGCGCCCTTCCATCGCATCGAGAAGATCGGTATCGAAGCGCCCACGGACTTGCGCGACTGCGTGTGGATGCCGGCGCAATTCATGTGGGCGAATCAAGGCCAGGCCGTTGGAATGATTCCAACCAGATATCCCGCATCGGAAAGTCATGAGAACCCAGAAATCCGTTTGGCTAGAACAAGTGAGTGGCACGAACCAGCCGAGGGTGTGTTGCAAGGGTTTGGCCAGCGCGTTTTGGCAACCGACATCGGCGAGTTTGCGATCATGGATGTGCGCAAGATTGAGTTGAGACCGGAAGCCGCCGACTAGATGCGAGATTGTCGATGCCCGAGCTTGCTCTGAAAGAGCGACTACAGCCATCCCTGCTGGATCGGCTTACCGACGATGCCCCTCGCTCGCGCGTCGAGTCGCATGAAAAACGCGTACTGACCGCCGCTCAATTGCAAGAATCGGTGGTTCGAGACTTGTCTTGGCTGTTGAACACGGTCAACCTCGCCTGCTGCCAAGATCTGACAAACTTTCCGCTGTTACAGCAAAGCGTGATCAACTACGGTGTCCCTGCGTTGTCCGGGGCACTCGCTTCAGGTCTTGATCCCCATCTGTTGGCGCAGCAG
>NYXM01000103.1 GCA_002685655.1 Planctomycetaceae bacterium | reverse complement strand
GCTAAGTTCCAGGCACTGCAGCCGCTGGACCAGTGCCACCGGCAGGCGCGGGTGTCGAACCAGGCGCGGGTGTCGAACCAGGCGCGGGTGTGGTGGCCGCGGGAGCCGGAGCGGGCGTCGCACCAGGCGCGGGTGTGGCCGCGGGAACTGATGCAGGAACATTCCCTGGTACGGTAGCCGGGGCAGGCCCCGGTGCGGGAGCTGTGGGTGCAGCCGGCCCGGAGTCAATTCCTGGTTCAGCGCTGATGGCCGGTTCGTCGACTTCGGCTTCCGCCTCGACCGGCGGACCGCCCGTGATCGCCTCCAGTTCGCTCATCGCGCTCCTGACTTGCTTGGCAAGTGTATCCAACGATTTCGGTTGATCTTCTTCCAGCTCAACCAGATCCGTGGCCTGCATGATCGCCGCAAATCGATCGAGGATTTTCTTACGCCGGCCAGTTTGGTCAGAAGGTGCGTCGATCTTGCGAACACCGTTAAGACCATCATAGACACAGATCAATTGGTATTTCAGTCGCCGTCGTGCCAAGTCGAGCCGAGGGTTGTCAGTTGCCAGTGACATCTCTCCGCCATAACCTTCCATGTCACCCATGCCACCCATGCCACTCATGCCTGGTCCCATGCCTGGTGCCATGCCTGGTCCCATGCCTGGTCCCATCATCCCGGAGGAACCTGGCGCCGCAGCAGATCCACCGCCAAGCCCGCCGTCAGACCCTTCGCCGCCGAAACCACCTTCACCGCCGAAACCACCTTCGCCACCGAAACCGCCTTCGCCGCCGTAGCCGCCCATGCCTGAATCAAAGCCGTTCGCGCCGACAGCCTTAGGTTTCTTGGCTAATTCAGCATCGATCCAAGCGAGTTCGCGCCGACAAATCTGCGTGGCCAAGGCCCCAAGTTTTTCGGTCGCCTGCAGGCTATCAATCTTCGCCTTGTCCGAAGTCAGTCGCAATGTTGCGGCGGCTGTACAACGCAGTGACGGCGCCTCGTTACGATCCGCCACAATCAACTGCAGGGCCACGTTCGTCGCGTCGCCGATGTCGGTTAACTCCAAGCCACCCAGAATCCCCACGATTTCGATCGACCGGCGTCGCATCCAGACATGTCCCGCCGCGCTACGCTTGATTGTCTCCGGTGGTGTCTTCTGATTCACCGTCGTCATCAGCGCTTCAATCAGCTTTGTTCGTGTGGTAACGGGAATCTTGTTGGACTTTCGGTACAAATCCAGTATTGCATGACGCTTGATTCCGACGAGGGCTGCCATTCTGAGATAGTCCGGCTGATTTTTGTCAATTAGTGCTGTTCTAACCAGGAGAGCGAAAGCGGGCATGTACGGATCGGGATAACGCTGATTCACCCCTTTGGCTTCAATGTTGTTCAAGTCGCCCAACAAGAGCATCGCGTTATACCGAACTGCTGGGTGCAAAAACACGTCGGTCCCGTCACTGGCTTTGAAGCTGGGACCGGTGATTTTTTGGACTTCACTATAGATGATATCCAGCACGGCCTTGTGCACGTCAGGGGTACGCGTACTGCGCAGATCTTTGAGCAGCTCGATCCGCTTCTCCGGCAATTTGTCGAGCGCATCGAGCTGTGTCATGGTGGGTATGTAGTAGGCCAGGTACCAGCCACGAATCGTCTGCTCGTTCTTCGGATCGCCAAGCGACAGCGAGCCAATCAGGGTCTTTCTCTTGTCATTCAAAATCATGTTGAAGAAGCCTGCGTCATAAGTCGTTGCGTTTCTTTCGTCCATCTTCGCGTAAACCGGCATCGCGCCGTATCGCTGGGCGGAGACGCGCGGGGGACTGCAAAACAGCGTGCCGCAAAACGCCAACAAACCGCTCACCAACAACCAACCTGACAATGAACCGATCCGATCTCTGAACATTTGTGGCTCCTTGTTCGCCATCCCCTGTCGCGAAATTGTCGAGCGACCGCCAACCATACCTCGCGAGTTTCTCATCCAGTCAACGACCCGAACGGAGTCTGAACTGGGTTGTTCGACGTCACTTCAGTGCAGAATAAAGGCCTTCAGCCGCCAGCGCGAGACAAAAAGGCCTCTTTCCAGCCTACTCGTGGCCCTATCCCAATGTCAACTTCTTACCGGTAAAGGATTTGACGAAATCCCCGGAACACGTAAATTGAAGCCAACTTTGGGAGGACGTTGCAGTTGACACTTTTGTATTCCGATCCCTGTTTCCTGGACCACGACACCGGATCGCATCCGGAATGCGCTGAACGACTGCGCCGCGTCAACGCCCATCTGCGTGAAACTGGGCTGGCATCTAGATGCGAACTGCAGGACGTCGTCCCCGTCGACCCACGGAACCTACACCGGGTTCACACAGAAAAATACGCAGCGCAGGTCCGCGAGCTCTCCACCCGAGGGGGTGGTCGGATCGAAGCAGACACCGCCCTATCCGAGCGATCTTACGACGTCGCTCTACGAGCCGCCGGTGCGGCCTGCCATGCCGTGCAGCGCGTGGTCCGTGGGGCAGCATCCCGCGCTCTGTGCCTCGTTCGGCCGCCCGGACACCATTCGCTGAGCAAATCGGCCATGGGATTCTGCCTGTTCAACAACGTGGCGATCGCGGCGCGGATGGCGATCGCCAAGCTAGAACTGGATCGCGTGCTCATCGTCGATTGGGACGTGCATCATGGCAACGGAACCCAGGACACGTTTTGGGAAGACGAACAGGTTGGATTTCTTTCCGTTCATCGCTTTCCATTTTACCCGGGGACCGGCGACAGCGACGAGACTGGCAGCGGGCCAGGGCTTGGCACTACTTTGAACTTGCCGATCACGTTTGGCATCTCGCGACGAGACTACGCGCAGAAATTCACAACCGAACTGCTTCACTTTGCCGACAAGCTGAAGCCACAGTTGATCATCATCAGCGCCGGCTTTGATAGCCACCGACTGGACCCCATTGGGTCGTTGGGGTTAGAGGTCGAAGATTTCGGCACACTCACCAAAGCCCTGATCGACGTAGCGAACGAACACGCGGAGGGTCGGTTGGTAAGCGTGCTCGAAGGCGGCTACAACGTGGACATCTTGCCGCTGTGTGTCGCTGAACATCTGACGGAACTGCTGAAGGCGGATGCAACGTAATTTCCAATTTTTTGACGGTGGCCACGAATTCGATGACGAATCAGCATGGGCGTTTGTCAAGAGGCACAGATCTGTTGGCGCCGCCCGGGCATTGCGGGCGCAAGGTATGCTCGACGAGGCGGATGAGATGCAGAATCGGACACGCAACGTCGCGCCAAGCGTCGCGCTATTACCAACAGGTCCGTCAAAGTGAAATAGAACGAAACCTGGGGCTGCGCCAAGCTTACCAATCAATTTGGTCGAACAGTGCGCGAAGCCGGTGGCCCTTTGATGGGTTTACCATTTCGACAAAGGAAATCCGCCCTTGGAGGTGCCCGCGATAATCGAGGTGTCCCTGGCGATTCTGGCTCTGTGGACCCTGCCGAATACAGTTGGTGAGTGTCGCCTTCAATCGGTCAAAGTCGACTCGGGGAACATTCACACGTTCGTTCACCACCAAACCAGCAAGTCGTTGGCGCACCCCCTGCCTCATGATGCGTGTTTTACGATGGTGTACCGTGAATCGTTCCTCCATCACGGTCGCGCAGACATGATTGTGGAAACGCATGGCGACGCGCTCGAAATCGCGAGCACCCGAAAACGCAAGATCGTCCGCATAGCGTGTGTAGGTCGCGGCTGCGGAGCGTGACAGCCCCGTCAGCCGGCAATCCAGATGATAAGCGCTCAGGTTCGCCAGCGCCGGCGACGTTGGTGCGCCTTGCGGAAGATGAGGCTGTGAGTACAACCAACGGAATTGACGCACCTGCCTGCCTGACGATCCAGAGAATTCGTGGTCCCATTCATCCGTGGGTGCCGAGTTCATGCAGAGGCCGGCAAGCAGATCAGCAACTTCTTCCGGATAGCCAATGGTTCGAAAGATCGCTTGTATTCGCGCCGCCGAGATCGACGGAAAGAAGTCCTGCAGGTCGATTTTCAAAACCACCCTTCGGCCGACATGGGGCGCAGCAAAGGTCTTAATCGACCGACCGCGACGGAATCCATGAACCGCGTCGTGCAGTGGGATGTGGTCAAGGATGTCGGTAAGAACGCGGCGTTGTATCTGTCTGAGACGTGGTTTGGGCGATTCAATCAGCCGGACCTGGCCGAAACGCTTCGCCAGTGGTCGATAATGGTAATGTCTCAGGCGGCCATGATTTCGCTTGTGTTCCAGTCCACGCAGATCTGCGAACCACGACAATTCGCCGAAAGAGACACCTAACCAGTCAGCCAGTTCTCGGGGTGTTCGGATCGACGCGACGCGCCATGACGCGGCGGCAATAACGGGTCGCATCATCGGCGGCGCGACAAGCCGGTTGGCCAGGCGAAGGTCGTGTTTCTGGCAAGCGCGAAAGAAGCCTCGGTCGGCCAGAATGAACTCGACTACGGAGGTTTGCCTGGGTCGAACGCCCGCAGCAAACGTCTCGACAACGCGCCGAGCAAGCGGTCGAATCCAACGCCATCGCCGATTGAACAGGAGGCTGCCGCGATCGACCAATTCGTCAGTTTCAATGTCACCAGCCAAGAAGGCGGTTGCAAGTGCATCGGCAATGGTTGCATAGGAGTCCATTTGAATTGGGCGACAGAGTACCTCAACGAGTCTGGTCCAGCGTGAGTCATCATGCGTGGAGCGCATTCCGACTCACGCGACGAAATCCTAACCATTCACGATCCCCTGGGGTATCCCCAGAGAGACAGGTCGAACTCAAAGGTCCGATCCTTGCCGGCTTGACGTACTCTGTCGCCACGGTCCAATCATAACCAGATGGACAGTGTCGTCGTATCACTTGACTGTCATTCGAATCACACCGTCCCAGTTCTTTGGGGGCAGACGATTGTTTTGCGCGATGAAAACAGTCAGGAAATCCTTCACGCGGTCATCGGCTGGAACTTGATGGAGCAGAGAAAACGCTTTCTCCCAATCTTCCCCCTGTAAGGCATCGAGTGCCGCTTCATAGGTCGCGATATCTTGATCGGACAAGTCCGTGTACTCGGCCTGCGGTGGCAGTAATTCGCTGACTTCCAGCGGTGTTTCGATTCCCAGCGGTATCACCCGAGCCACACGGCGGACGCGGGCCGTTTCTGAGGTCAACTGATTGCGCGCGGCGGTGGCCGTCGCTTCGTCGATCAGGATCGGTGCACGCAGCAGCTTGGTCATGCCTTCCAAACGCGAGGCGAGATTAACGACAGGTCCGAAAACCGTGACCTTCACTTGATCGACAGTTCCGATCTTGCCCGCCACGGCGGCACCGGATGCGATGCCGATGCCAGCGCGAAAGTCGTGTAGTGGATGGTCTTCGTCCGTCGCCGCGGCCGCGAATTCGCAGCGGATTAGCAGGGCTGCTCGACACGCCCGCGCCACGCGATCTTCTTGCGCCAATGGCCAACCCCAAAAACCCATCGCTGCATCACCGTGAAAGTCGCCAATCACGCCGCCCTGCTGCAAAATGTGTCGCGTCATCACGCCCAGCGCCGTGCTCACGCGCTGCAACAACCCCAGGAGATTCTCCGAGGACTGTTCAGATTTCAGTGCGAATCCGCGCAGGTCACAGAACAACACCGTCACGTCACAGGGACGAGGGGCCAACGACTGTTCGGGATCCGAATTCGCGACAGTGTCCAACACTACCGGCGAGATGAACTGGCTGAGCGACGCTTTTTGCCGTTCGAGTTGCCGGAGCGCTCGCAGGCTGCCGAGTGTGTTGGCAACTAGCTCGGTGAACTTCACGTCGTCCTGCAGATCGTTGGGTTGAGTGACTACCGCATCGGTGGCGCTGCCTGCCGGTCGTCGGCCCGCAATGTAAATCACCCAACCTTCGCAACCCAAGCCGCTGATGGGCGTGCAATAGGCCCAGTCCGTTTCATCGCTCTGCGTGAACGATGTATCGGCAGCGCGGTCAGTGCCAGCCCAAATGTGAACGACGCTCTCTTGCCTTGACACCGCTGCTCGGATCAGTCGTTCGCTGGGGGCAAAACGTCCCGAAGCTACATCACGCAAGTCCCAATGTCGGATTGCAATGGGCCCGTCGCCATCCGCCTGGCGTACAACCGAGACCAAAGCCACCGAACTGGCCTGTCGAATGGAGGTCAACAGCACGTTGACCAACTGGGCGCATAATTCGTCGTCGTCATTGGCACGTGAGATAATCTGCGGCAATCGGCTGAGCGTTTCCAACCACTCGGCGGCATGTTCGTATTCGACCTGCTTAAGAAAGTCTCGCGAAAAGATCTGCTCCGTGACCGGAGGCGGCGTGTCGATGGTCACGTCGACCTGTTCTTCAACCAGGGAAAACGAAGTCGCGCCGATGACGAAATGCTCTCCAGGGGCAATCGAAAACGAATCCGTCGCCTCACCTTGAAAAAAGACCGGGTTCTTCGCTTTGCTAGTTTTCGTGACATGCAGACGACCCGATTCGAACTCCAGTTCGGCATGACGCGAAGAAATCCGATCATCCCAAGCCACCTGCCAACTATCTTCCGCGCGACCCAATAAGACTCGACGGCCGATGTCCAGGCGACGTTTCCACCGCTGCGACGGCGTGGCACCCTGCGCAATCAAATACGGCATACAGAATCCTTCTTTTAATCCTAATCGTAATCTTTATTCCGCTCGCGTCACGCCTGCTGCAACGTCGCTAAGGACAGGATTAAGAACAGCCGGTTATGGCCAAAGGCCGTCAACGGCTACCTTGCCACATCCACCGGGGTGCATGATAGAATAGGCGTTTTCCTCGAGTCCCACACTGGCAAACTGATGTCGCCAAGACAATTCGACCACGCAGCTGCAGTTTTTGTACTTGCCTGTGTGGCGATGACACACCCTAGTGTCCAAGCTGAACCACCGGCAGCGGAAGCTGAGGCCGTTTCCTATGCGGACGACATTGCACCCATGTTCGCCCGACACTGCATTTCCTGCCATGGTCCGAAAAAGCAAGAAAGCGAACTGCGATTGGATGTCCGTGCGGCGCTGCTGTGAGGCGGAGACTTCGGCGAGCCGTCAGTAGTACCAGGCGACAGCAAATCGAGTTTCCTGTTCCAGGTCATCTCCGGCGAGAACGAAGATCTGGCGATGCCGCCGGAAGGTCCGAGCCGTTCGCCTAATCTGAGCGGTGGTAAATACAGTTGGTGGAAAAGCGAGTCCGGCACGCCTGTTGCATTCTAACGCCCCCAAACACGAGGCCGGTTCCGCGTTTGGCTGTCCTGGGGCTGCGGCTGGGAAACTCACACGCGTGATGCCAACTATGTGCTGGATGCCGATGGCGATAGTCGACTGCTGTGGCGATTTCCTCCACGCCGAATGGAAGCCGAGGCAATACGTGACAACATCCTCTTGGTCAGCGACGTACCGGATTTGCGGATGGGCGGCCCGGGATTCAGCGCTTTTGAAGTTCAGAAAGAAAATGTTCGTCACTACTTCCCAAAGAAGTCGTACGGACCCTCGGATTGGCGGCGCATGATCTACATGACCAAAGTTCGACAGGAACAGGATTCTGTCTTCGGAGTGTTTGATTGCCCCGACGCCAGCCAGACGGTTCCCAAACGCAGTCGGTCCACAACGCCGTTGCAAGCGTTGAACCTGTTCAACAGTGTTTTCTCGATGGGCCAGAGTCGACACATGGAAGTGCGGCTGCGATCCGAAGCTCCCCTCGGCGTCGAGCAACAGGTGCAGCACGCATTTGCATTAACGTTTTCCCGCCGTGCGACCGCGGACGAGTTGCGATCCTCCATCATGTTTGTTAACAGTCATGGCCTTCCGGCATTTTACCGCGCCATGTTGAATGCTAATGAGTTTCTGTTTGTCCCTTAGCAGCCTGTTGATTTTCTCCCGCAGGGCGCTATTCTTGTCGCAACGCGAAAGGAGTCGATGCGATGAGTCTGGGACGACGACATAGCGAACGGCAGGAG
This sequence comes from Planctomycetaceae bacterium, assembly GCA_002685655.1. The sequence goes on along the minus strand of NYXM01000103.1, from coordinate 141 downwards.
TCGCTGTGGGTAGATGCTAAGAAGCTCGGGGGCGGGCCGCGAAATGTCTTTTATGATCGCTTGAATCAAGTGCTGGCCAAGATCGAGTTTGATCGGCAACTCGAAACGGCTGTCGAGCCTTACTATCAGAAGACTGGCCGC